>DASZIH010000050.1:0-8054 GCA_035949355.1 Acidimicrobiales bacterium | reverse complement strand
CGCGTGCGTGGCGACGTCGGCGTCGGAGTGACCTTCGAGACCGGGCGCACCCGGAACGTGGACGAGTCCGAGCCAGAGTTCACGCTCGCTTGAATCGCTCACGCGATGGACGTCGATGCCTTGGCCGATTCTCACGGGTGGCTCCTTTCGAGCACGCTGAGCAGTTCGATGTCACTGAGCCGGGTGATCTTGAAGTTATGGGGCTCGCCGGACACGACGACGACGCGAGCACCGAGCGCTTCGACGAGCGCGGCGTCATCGCTCGCGTCGTCGCCGTTCGAGTGCGCCCGTTCGAGCACCTCGCGTCGAAAGGCCTGGGGGGTTTGCACCGTGACCAACTCGTCGCGCGGCACCGTGGTCGTGACGAGGGTCTCGTCGCCCTCGACGCGTACCTGCTTCACGGTGTCGGTGAGCGCGAGACCGGGTATCGCCGCGTCCGCGCCGTCTCGAACGGCGTCGACGACCAGTTGGAAGAGCGCGGCGCTCGCTAGTGGTCGCGCCGCGTCGTGCACGATGACGACGTCCGCGTCTAAGCAGTGCGCGAGACCGGAGCGCACCGACGCTGCGCGCGTCGAACCGCCCACCACGACCAGATCGGCGCCTTCGCCGTCACCCTGGTAGCTCTCGGGGACGACGAGCACGACGTGCGAGGCGACGGACCGCGTCGCGCGCACGCTTCGAGCCGCCACCGTCTCACCCTCGAAGATGGAGAACTGTTTGAGGCCACCGAAGCGGGTGCCCTGGCCCGCGGCCACGACGACGGCCGCGACGGACATGCCTAGGGAAGGACCGAGGCGAGCTTTTCTTCAGCCGCTTCCGTGTCCACGTTGAGAGCGAAGGTCAACTCTGAGACGAGAATCTGGCGAGCGCGCGTGAGCATGCGCTTTTCACCCGCGCTGAGACCCTTGTCCTTGTCACGGATCGAGAGGTTCCGCACGACTTCGGCGACCTGGTAGATGTCACCGGAACGGAGCTTCTCGGAGTGGTTCTTGAAGCGACGCGACCAGTTCGTGGGCATGCGCGCTTCCTTCTTGCGAAGGACGGCGAAGACCTCTTCGACCTCTTCGTCGTTGATGACGTCGCGAAGGCCGACGGACTCGGCGTTCGCCACCGGGACCATCAACACGAGGTCGGTGTAGGCGACTTTGAGCTTCAAGTAGTCCTGCTTGACGTCAAAAGCCGTCATTTTCTCGATCTTTTCCACGGTGCAGGCACCGTGGTGGGGGTAAACGAGACGATCGCCCTTTTTGTACTTTCGCGCAGTCATTACTGGAGACTCTCCTCAGAGGGGGTAACGCCCTCAGAAAGGGGCGCTTGGGGGATTAACTATTTTACCAGACTTTTAGCCCTCCGTGACGGGGCCACCCGCCCTCTTAAAGGAGATTAGGGGTCTAAAAGTGGACCGAGCCACGTCACGTTGCGACGAGCCGCTTCGAGGACCTCCGCGACGGAGGCGTACTCGTGGTCGGAGAAGTAGCCGGTCGGAGTCCACGCGCCGCGGTCCTCGGGGTCGCGTCGGAACTCCTCGAAACCGAACGTGCCATTCGGTCGAGAAAACACGTCCACACACCGGCTCCCGTCGAAGGTCTCATGGCTGTTCAGCACGGACCAGGATCGATCGAGTCGCGAAGACATGAGCAGCAACTTACTCACTCACGGGCGCTGACCGGTTGCGCGGCGTGGATGGCCTCGACCAGGGAGTGGCACCTGATGACGCTGACCCCCGCGACGTCCTCCAGTTCGCCCTCGCCGGGCACGATGACGATCGTGGCACCGAGGCGTGAGGCTTCGCGCACACGGCGCGTGAGACCCGAGACGGCCCGAAGCTCCCCGGCGAGACCGACCTCGCCCAGGGCGACCAGGGTGGGCGGGACCGCGAACCCTTGGACGGCGGACGCCACCGCGAGCGCGAGGGCTACGTCCACGCCCGGCTCGCTCGCGGAGAGACCGCCGGCGGTGGCGGCGAAGACGTCCAGCGCGTTGGTGTCGACGCCGCAGCGCGATTCGAGGACCGCGAGGAGCAGCGAGAGGCGCTGGGACGAGACTTGGTAAGCGACGCGTCGCGTCGAACCTGACGCCTGGGCCACCAGGGCTTGTATCTCGACGAGAAACGAGCGCGAACCGTCGTTGGTGACCGTGAGTACGACGCCCGGCACGTCGAGTTGCGGTCCGCGCAGCGTTCGAGACGCGTCGTTGAGTTCGAGAAGACCCTCGCCCACCATCTCGAAGAGACCGACCTCGCCGGTGGGCCCGAAGCGATGCTTCTGCGCTCGAAGGAGGCGCAACGTTCCTTGTCGCTCCCCCTCAATACGCACCACCGTGTCGACCAGGTGCTCCAGGGCGCGCGGCCCGGCGAGTTCGCCGTCCTTCGTGACGTGGCCGATGAGCAACAGCGCCGTCCCGGTGGCTTTGGCGGCCGAGCAGAGACGTTCGGCGGCGTTTCGGATCTGCGGCACCGAACCCACCGCGCTCGCGAGGGTGTCGTCGCTCATCGCTGAGATCGAATCGACCACGCACAGCGTCCGGCGACGCTCGCGAAGCAACGACTCGCCCGAGCGCACGTTGGTCGTCGTCGCAACCTCGAGGCCCGCAGGCACCTCGCCGAAACGACGAGCGCGCTGGGCCACCTGCGCCGCCGACTCCTCGGAGGCGACCAGCACGACGTCGGCGTTGGCGAGTGCCAAGGCCCGAAGCGCCATCAGGGCCAACGTCGACTTGCCCACGCCCGGTTCACCGTAGAGAAGAGTCGTGGAGCCGGCGACGAAACCTCCGCCCAACACGCGGTCGAGTTCACCCACGCCCGAGGGCGTCACGGCGCTGTCCTCGTCGGCCACGTCGCGCAGCGACGTCGTCACCACGCGCTCGCCGCGCACGGCGCTCAGCGTCGGGACTTCGTCGATCGAGTTCCACTCGTCACAGGTGCCACAGCGCCCCTGCCAACGTGGCGTGTTCGTGCCGCAACGGCGACAGGTATAGAGCGCGTGGGTTTTCACCCTCGCGACGCTAGGTGATGACTGTGACGCTTACGCGTTGAGCGTGGGCTCTTCGAAGTCCACCGACGGCGGCAGTCCTTCGACACCGTCGAAGGTGAGGTACGTACCGTCGTCACCTTCGGCCGCGTCGACGACGATCGTCTGGCCAGCGTGGAACTCCTTGAACAGGATCTTCTCGCTCAAGACGTCCTCGACGTACTGCTGGATCGCACGACGCAGCGGCCGCGCGCCCAACTCGGGGTCGTAGCCCTTCTCGGCCAGGTACTCCTGGGCCTTCGCGGAGAGCTCGAGACCGAGTCCCTGCAGCGTCAACTGGTCACGCAGACGAGTGATGAACATGTCGGCGATCGTCATGACCTCTTCTTTGGTGAGTTCGTGGAAGACGATCGTGTCGTCGATGCGGTTCAAGAACTCCGGACGGAAGTGCGCCTTCAGGGCCTGGTTGACCTTCTCCTTCATGCGCTCGTGCGTGATCGAGTCCGATCCCTTGCCGAAACCGATCGCGGCCTTACGCAGGTCCGACGTACCGAGGTTCGAGGTCATGATCAGGATCGTGTTCTTGAAGTCCACGGCGCGGCCTTGGGAGTCAGTGAGCCGTCCGTCTTCGAGGATCTGCAACAGCGTGTTGAAGACGTCGGGGTGTGCCTTTTCGACTTCGTCGAACAGCACGACGGAGAAGGGCTTGCGACGAACGGCCTCCGTGAGCTGACCGCCTTCGTCGTAGCCGACGTAGCCCGGGGGCGAACCAACGAGACGTGAGACCGAGTGCTTCTCCATGTACTCCGACATGTCGAGCTGGATCAACGCGTCCGCGTCGTCGAAGAGGAACTCCGCCAACGTCTTCGCGAGCTCGGTCTTGCCAACGCCCGTGGGGCCGAGGAAGATGAACGAGCCACCGGGACGCTTGGGGTCCTTCAGACCGGCGCGCGTGCGACGGATGGCGCGACTGAGCGAGTTGACCGCTTCTTCTTGACCAACGACGCGCTTGTGGAGCTCTTCTTCCATGCGCAGCAACTTCGTCGTCTCCTCCTCGGTGAGGCGGTAGACGGGGATGCCCGTCCACACGGCCAGCACTTCGGCGATCGTCTCTTCGTCCACGAGGTCGAAGGTCTCGCCGCCCGAGGCGAGGACGGTCGCGTCGAGCGCGTCCTTCTTCGCGACGAGCTCACGCTCTTGCTCTTCGAGGGCCTTGGCCTGCTCGATGGCGCCCGAGTCCATAGCGGACTCCTTGTCCTTGCGCAGACGGATGATGTCCTCGTCGAACTTCTTCGCCGCGCTCGGGGTGTCCATGCGACGGATGCGCAAGCGACTGCCGGCCTCGTCGATGAGGTCGATCGCCTTGTCGGGGAGGAAACGGTCCGAGATGTAACGGTCGGACATGTTCGCCGCCGCGATCAGTGCCTGGTCGGTGATCTTGACCGAGTGGAACTCCTCGTACACCTCGCGCAGACCCTTCAGGATCTCGATGGTCATCGCCACGGAGGGCTGTTCCACCTTCACGGGCTGGAAACGACGCTCGAGGGCGGCGTCCTTCTCGATGTGCTTGCGGTACTCGTCGATGGTGGTGGCGCCGACGGTCTGCAGCTCGCCACGGGCCAACATGGGCTTCAGGATCGAGGCCGCGTCGATGGCGCCTTCGGCGGCGCCGGCGCCCACGAGCGTGTGGATCTCGTCGATGAACAAGATGATGTCCCCGCGGGTGCGGATCTCCTTCAGGACCTTCTTCAAGCGCTCTTCGAAGTCACCGCGGTAGCGCGACCCGGCGACCAACGCGCCGAGGTCGAGGGTGTAGAGCTGCTTGTCGGCCAGCGTGACGGGCACCTGGTTGGCCACGATGCGCTGCGCGAGTCCCTCGACGATGGCGGTCTTGCCGACGCCGGGCTCACCGATGAGGACAGGGTTGTTCTTGGTGCGACGTGACAGGACCTGCATCACGCGCTCGACTTCTTTCTCACGTCCGACCAGAGGGTCGAGCTTGCCCTCGCGGGCGAACTGGGTGAGGTTGCGACCGAACTGGTCGAGGACGGCGGAGCCGCCCTGGGACTCAGGGTCGCTCTTGGAGGAACCGACAGCGCTCGAGGCGCCCGCCTCCTTGCCGGCCTGGCCGGACATCATTTGGATGACTTGGGTGCGCACGCGCGCCATGTCAGCGCCAAGGTCGTTGAGGACCTGGGCGGCGACGCCCTCGCCCTCGCGGACGAGGCCGAGCAGCATGTGCTCGGTGCCGATGTAGGAGTGACCGAGTTGGAGGGCCTCTCGCAGCGAGAGCTCGAGGACCTTCTTGGCCCGAGGGGTGAAGGGCGGTGAGCCCGGCGAGGGGTTGGTGTTGGCCCCGATGGCCTCTTCCACCTTCTCGCGTACGACGTCAAACGTGACGCCCAGGGCGTCGAGGGCTTTGGCCGCGACGCCTTCACCCTCTCGAATCAGGCCGAGCAGGATGTGCTCGGTGCCAATGAAGGCGTGGTTAAGGTCGCGTGCTTCTTCCTGAGCAAGTACGAGGACTCGCCGGGCACGGTCTGTAAAACGTTCAAACAATGGTCGTCCTTTGTTTCTACTGTTAAAAAGTGTAATGGTGAACGGGGCCCAATAGGTCGAGCCCCCGGACCACCCAGAACGGCCCTCTAGAGTGTTGGGGTGAATCCCCACGAACGACTTGGGCTTACGTCCGTTGAAGGCGACATGGTCAAGTTGGAGGCGCTGCTTGCCGAATGCGTGATCTTCGGCGACACGTACCTGGATTCGGTCACCACGCACCTCATCCACGCGGGCGGAAAGCAGATCCGTCCACTGTTGGCCGTCGCGTGCGCCACCAGCGGGGACCGTGCGGCGACGCGCGACGACCTGCTCGGCGGCGTGTCGCTCGAGCTCATGCACCTCGCCTCGCTCTACCACGACGACGTCATGGACGAAGCCGTCATCCGGCGAAACGTCGACAGCGTGAACGCCCGCTACGGCAATCTCATCGCCATCGTGGCGGGTGACTACCTCATGGCGAGATCGGCCGGCATCGCGGCCGATCTCGGCGCCGCGTCGGCGAGCCTCATGGCGCGAACACTCGCGTGGTTGACCCGAGGACAGATCTCCGAAGTGAGAACGGCGTTCTCACTACAGCGCACTGAGACCGACTACTTCGAAGCCATCGAAGGAAAGACCGCGGCGTTGATGTCCGCGAGCTGTCGCATGGGCACCATGACCGCGAACCTCTCGAGTGAAGAGTCCGAGGCGCTCACCGAGTTCGGTCGCTGCTTCGGCATGGTCTACCAACTGCGTGACGACATCTTGGACCTCACGGCGACCGAGAACCAGTTGAGTAAGCCCGTTGGTCAAGACCTCGCCGAAGGTATCTACAACCTGCCCACCATCTACGCGATGAACGACGGGAGCGTGGGCGACGAACTGCGCGAGCTCCTCGGGCGCCCGCTCGACGACGACGAGCGCGAACGCGCGAGAAAACTCGTCGTGGCGACCGACGGCATCGATCGAACGATCCTCGCGGCGACGCGCTTCGTCGAGCAGGCCCACGAGGCCCTGTCGGTGGTGCCGAGCGCTGGACTGCGCGTCGGCTTCAGCTCGCTCATCACTTCACTCTTCGAGGACCTGCCGAGCTCCTAGTCGCGCAGTGGCTTCAACGTAGGAAACGCGATCACTTCGCGGATGTTCGCCTCGTCGGCGATCAACATCGCGAGTCGGTCCATGCCGATGCCCAGACCCGCGGTCGGTGGCAGTCCCCACTCGAGCGCCTTGATGTAGTCCTCGTCGATACGCATGGCCTCGTCGTCGCCCGCCGCGCCGAGACGCGCCTGCTCTTCGAAGCGCGAGCGTTGGTCGACGGGGTCGTTCAGTTCGCTGAAGCCGTTCGAGAGCTCCCTCGTCGCGGCGTAGGACTCGAAGCGCTCCGTGAGTTCGGGGTCGCGCGGGTGACGACGCGACAGCGGCGACACCTCCACCGGGTACTCGGTGACGAAGGTCGCGTCCCAGAGTGACGGCTCACTCGTCACTTCGAAGAGTTCGGCGAGACAGCGTCCCGGCCCCCACGCCGGGTTGACCTCGACGTCGCGCTCCTTCAACAACTCGACGAGGACCGCCAGTGGCGTGTGCACGGAGACGTCGTCGCCCACGGCTTCACTAGCGAGTTCGGCCATCGAGCGCCGAGCCCACGGCGTCGTGAGTGAGAGCTGTCGTCCCTGGTACTCGATCTCGGTGGTCCCGAGGACGTCCATCGCCACGCCCGCCACGAGCTCCTCGGTGAAGGACATCATGTCCTCGTAGTTCCAGTAGGCCGCGTAGAGCTCGAGCATCGTGAACTCGGGGTTGTGACGTGGGCTGAGTCCTTCGTTGCGAAAGACCCGTCCGAGCTCGAAGACCCGTTCGAAGCCCCCCACGACGAGGCGCTTCAGCCAGAGCTCGGGGGCGATACGCAAGAAGAAGTCGCTGTCGAGGGCGTTGAAGTGCGTGACGAAGGGCCGCGCCACCGCGCCCGTCGGGATGGCGTTCAAGATGGGCGTCTCGACCTCCATGAAGCCGGCCGCCCAACAGCGCTCGCGCACGGAGCGGATCATGGCGCTTCGTCGCTGCAACGAACGACGCGTCGTCTCGTTCGCCCACAGGTCCGCCTCGCGGTGCCGGTAGCGAAGGTCGAAGTCCGCGATGCCCGCCCACTTGTCGCCGAAGTTGTGCAGCGCCTCGGCCAACCTCTCCCACGAGGCCACTTTCACCGAGAGTTCGCCGCGCTTGGTGCGCACCACTTGCCCGCAGACGCCAACCCAGTCGCCGAGGTGCAACTTCGAGAACGCGTCGAAGTTCTCGGCTACGCCGTCGAGCGCGAAGAGCTGGATCTCGCCACTCGAGTCGCGCATCGTGGCGAACGCCAACTTGCCCTGGCGACGGAGGAGGATGATCCGTCCTGCGACGCGCACGCTCTGTCCGGACTCCTCGCCGTCGGTGAGGTACGAGTACGTGTGCTGCAGTGCGGCGGCGTACGCGTCGTGGGCGAACTTGTAGGGCGTGGTCACGTGCTCTCTTTCGAATGATTCCTTTCATGAACGATACGCAATCCGTGCA
>DASZIH010000049.1:0-15712 GCA_035949355.1 Acidimicrobiales bacterium | reverse complement strand
CGACGTGCGACGATTCTTGCCCGATCGTATTGGCGTGAACATGATCACGACCAACGGTGGGATCGGTCCTGGGTCGTTCTCTCCGTGGGTTGGATTCCTGATCATCGTTGGCTACGTCGTTATCGCCAACGTCGTTGGTGCGGTGCTTCTCTCTCGCCGCGACGCCTAGCTCCTCGAACCGGAGTCAGCCTTACTGCGGAGTGGGCGACGACAGTCGCGAAGCCTGGAAGATGACGTTCAGGTAGTAGATGTCCTGGGTGTACGGATCGAGTAACGAACGGGACGTTGCCGCGAGATCGGTTGTTCGAGCGTGTTCAAGCGACCGCGCATCGACGAGCGCCGCTTGATAGATGATTGCACGATCGGGCTGCGCCGCTCGCGCCGCGCGCAAGTCCGACGCCACGGTCTGTACGAGAGCGACACTCAAGCCGTTGTGAACTCCCGACGGCTCACGCTCCCACGCCCGCTGCGCAGCGTCGTACTGAGAGCCCGACGGGACGTCGTTGTCAAGGATCGTCTCCTCACTCGGCGTGACATCAAAGAAGGCGTTGAGCGTCGCCCAGTCTCGGTGAGATGCGCTCCTTTGCGACGATGTCTCCGAGGTAAGAGGGATGCGCTCGAAGGCGTTAATGGTAGCGATTGCTTTCGCGTAGCCCTGAACGTCTCCGGCGTGCGTTGCAAGGCCTAGCTCGAGATCGTGGGCAGCAGCGACGAGCGGCACATTTTGCAGCGCCCCCGAAACCATCTGCGCCTCGCTCAGCCACAGAGTTCTCGCCACCGAGAAGTACGGCCGGTTCCCCGCGGCGTCCGCCACGTTGGCGCATGTCGTCGTGGTGAGTGCCAGCGCCGCCAAAGCCCTGAACATCAGTTGGCCGCACCGGCGCACGACAGGGCTTCTCATTGCATGAATTCAATCAGGCCGTGAAAATGCAGAACGGCCGGGCTCAAGGCCCGGCCGTTCCAAGGTCACTGTGACCGGATGACTACATCATCCCGCCCATGCCACCCATGCCGCCGTCGCCGCCCATTGAGGCGCCGGCCGGCTCGGGCTTGTCGGCAACGATGGCTTCCGTTGTCAGCAACAAGGCCGCGATGGACGCCGCGTTCTGCAACGCAGAGCGCGTCACCTTCGCCGGGTCGATGACGCCGGCCTTCACGAGGTCAACCAGTTCTCCGGTTGCCGCGTTGAGTCCGAACGAGCCCTCGGCGTCGGCTACTTCGCGAACCTTGACGGCTCCCTCGTAACCAGCGTTCTGGGCGATGTGGCGAAGTGGCGACTCGAGCGAGTTCGCGACAATGCGCGCACCCGTCGCTTCGTCACCCGTGAGACTCGCGGCAAGCTTGTCGACCGCAACGCGAGCACGCACGAGCGCGGTGCCACCACCGGCGACGATGCCCTCGTCGATCGCCGCACGCGTGGCGCTGAGTGCGTCCTCGATGCGGTGCTTCTTCTCCTTGAGCTCCACTTCCGTCGCGGCACCCACCTTGACGACGGCGACGCCGCCGGCGAGCTTGGCGAGACGCTCCTGAAGCTTCTCGCGGTCCCAGTCAGAGTCCGTGTCTTCGATCTCGCGCTTCAGCTGCGCGACGCGACCAGCAACGTCTTCCTTGGTGCCTTCACCGTCAACCAGCGTGGTGGCGTCCTTCGTCACGACGACGCGACGCGCGCGGCCGAGCAGGTCAACCGTGGCGCTGTCGAGCTTGAGGCCGATCTCATCGGAGATGACCGTGCCGCCCGTCAGGATCGCCATGTCCTGGAGCATCGCCTTGCGACGCTCACCGAAGCCCGGGGCCTTCACGGCAACTGACGTAAAGGTGCCGCGAATCTTGTTCACCACGAGTGTGGCGAGGGCCTCGCCCTCGACGTCCTCGGCGATGATCAGCAGCGGACGACCGGCCTGCATAACCTTCTCGAGCACCGGCACCAGGTCGTGCACGGCAGAGATCTTGTTGCTCGTGTAAAGGATGTAGGCGTCTTCCAACACCGCTTCCTGACGCTCGGCGTCAGTGACGAAGTACGGCGAGAGGTAACCCTTGTCGAACTGCATACCTTCGGTGAGCTCCAGCTCAATGCCGAAGGTGTTGGACTCTTCGACCGTCACCGTGCCGTCCTTGCCGACCTTGTCGATGGCGTCAGCGATGACTTCACCGATCGCGCTGTCGGCGGCAGAGATCGTCGCCACCTGGGCGATCTGGGTCTTGCCCGACACCTCTTGGCTCTGGGCTGCGATGGACTCGACGGCCGCGTTAACGGCCTTTTCGATGCCGCGCTTCAGACCCGAGGGGCTGGCGCCAGCCGCGACGTTGCGCAGACCTTCCTTGATGAGCGCCTGGGCGAGCACCGTGGCGGTCGTCGTGCCGTCACCCGCTACGTCGTTCGTCTTGGTGGCGACTTCCTTGACGAGCTGGGCACCCATGTTCTCGAAGGGGTCCTCGAGCTCAATCTCGCGCGCGATGGACACGCCGTCGTTGGTGATCGTCGGGGCGCCGAACTTCTTGCCGAGCACTACGTTGCGACCCTTGGGTCCGAGCGTGACCTTGACCGCGTCGGCCAACTTGTCGACGCCGGCTTCGAGGCCGCGGCGAGCGTCCTCGTCAAACTTCAATAACTTTGACATTCGTTTTCCTTATTCAATCGAGGTGACGAGCCGTGCTCGTCACGGGCTACTTGGTTACGGTCGCGAGTACGTCGCGGCCCGACAGAATCAACAGGTCTTCACCGTCAACGGTGATCTCCGTGCCGCCGTACTTCGAGTAGACGACGGTGTCGCCGACGGAAACGCCCGTCGGAATGACCTCGCCCGTGGCGTCAGCGCGACGACCGGGACCGGCAGCGAGCACTTCGCCCTGCTGGGGCTTCTCTTTGGCCGTGTCGGGAATCACCAAGCCGGACGCCGTGGTGGCCTCTGCGACATTGGGACGAACGACGATGCGGTCTTCTAGTGGGTGCAACTTCATTGTTCTTGCCTCCTGAGCAATTAGCACTCGATACTTGCGACTGCCAATTTAGCAGCCAGACGATGGGAGTGCCAACAGCGCGCCCGAAGGCCCCTTCCCTGGTCCGAAGCCAGAGGGTCCGTCAGGGCGATTGCCGCTCCCGGCGCCACAAGGGGCCATCAGGCAGATAGACCACCCGGTCGTGCAGGCGGTCGTCGCGGTGTTGCCAAAATTCGAAGCGGTCGGGCGTGAGCCGAAAACCGCCCCAATTCTCCGGGCGAGGCACCTCACGGCCCTCAAACTCCGCGTCGACGGCGGCTACCCGGTCTTCCAGTTCGCGACGGCTTGCCAGTGGCTCGCTCTGGTGGCTGGCATGGGCCCCGAGCTGGCTGCCCCGTGGGCGATGGGCGAAATACGCGTCAGACTCGGCGCTGGTCATCTTCTCGACCGAACCTTCAATGCGAATCTGGCGGCCGAGCGGCTCGCAGTACCAGAGCAGCGCCGCACGCGGATTAACCGCAAGCTCACGACCCTTGCGCGAGTCGTAGTTCGAATACCAGCCAAATGATGCTCCGTCGTGGTGTCGAAGCAGCACCATGCGTGCGCTCGGCGCACCCTCGGTCGTCGCGGTCACGAGCGCGATCGCTTCACGATCGGCCATTTCGCCAAGTGCCTCGGCGAACCAAACCTGAAACTGGCTGAAGGGATTCGGATCGACGTCGGCGACGTCGAGGGGAACCCAACGCCCACTCACGAGACGTCCGCCAGCTGCCAGTTCGGCGTCGCCGAAAGATCGAGGGGGCTCGGGCCGCTCACCGAAAGCCGGTGGAGACCCGCGGCCGCGATCATGGCCGCATTGTCGGTACACATTGCGAGCGTGGGCAGGTGCGCCACGAGACCGAACTCCTCGGCGAGCTCAGTTACGCCGGCGCGCAACGCGGAGTTCGCCGCGACGCCTCCGGCCAGCGCCACACCCTTCACCTCGTAGCGCTCGAGCGCGTGGCGGAGCTTTCGCAAGAGCTGCTCAGAGAGAGCGGCCTGAAACGACGCCGCAACGTCGGGAAGGGAGACCTCGCGGTGCGCCTCGGTCGCGCGAACGACCGCCGTCTTGAGGCCCGAAAACGACAGGTCGAAGTCGTCGCCGATCATTGAGACCGGCAGTTTCAGCGCGGTTGGCGAGCCTTCTTTTGCGAGGCGGTCGATCTCGGGTCCGCCTGGATATCCCAGTCCGAGCCAGCGCGCCACCTTGTCGTACGCCTCGCCGGCCGCGTCGTCAATGGTTTCTCCGAGCACTTCGTGTTGGCCCGGTCCCCGTTGAAAGACGATCAGACTGTGTCCGCCCGAAACGAGCAGCGTCATGAGTGGCCACTCCAGACCGTTCGATTCGAGGAGCGGCGCGAAGAGGTGTCCTTCCAAATGGTTCACGCCGACGAGTGGCACGTCCCAGGCGAAAGCGAGAGCCTTCGCCGCCGAGAGTCCGACGAGCAGCGAACCAATGAGTCCGGGCCCGCTCGTAACGGCGACGCCGTCGATGGCGGGAGCACTCGAATCAAGACCGGCGTCGGCGAGTGCTCGTCGAATGACCGGGCCGATCGTCGCGATGTGGGCGCGTCCGGCGAGCTCGGGCACCACCCCGCCAAAGGCCCGGTGCTGGTCGATCGAAGACTCGATGACCGACGAGTGAACCGTGAACTCCTGGTCAACTACGGCCGCCGCCGTCTCGTCACAGCTCGTTTCAATGCCGAGGACCAACGCCATCGTTCCAGCGTACGGCGAGAGAAGGCTCGTCAGTCGAGGTCGGCCCAGAGGATGAGCGCGTCCTCGCGGGTTCGCTCGTAGTAGTTCTTGCGTACCCCGACGGGCTTGAAGCCGAAGCGGAAGTAGAGCGACTGCGCTCGGGTGTTGGACGCCGCCACTTCGAGCGTCGCTCGAAGAACCCCGCGCTCGCGAGCGACGACCCAGGCTTCATTCAAAAGCGAGGTCGCGATGCCTCTGCCCTCCTCACCCGACAGCGTGCCGAGCGTGTTCACGTGCAGCTCGTCCATCACGAACATGACCCCGAGGTAGCCGACGATTCGCTTGCCTTCAACGGCGACCGTGTATCGGCGAGTCTCAGTGTTAGTGATCTCGTCGAGCAGCATTGCCCGGCTCCACGGTTCAGGAAACTGCGTCTCTTCGATGACGAGCAGCTCGGGCACGTCACGGCGCTCGGCCGTTCGGATGGTCCACTCGGTCACGTCGCTCACGTGGGACGCTCTCGCGTCGAGAAGTTGGCGACCGCGTCAGGCTCGCGCAGGTAGAGCGGCACGATGTCGCTCTCGGGTTCGCGTGTCGCGCCGATCTCGAGCGCTTCGAGCGGAGGCGGGATGGGCTGTTCAAAGATCGTCATCAGAGCGAGCGGTTCAAACAGAGCGCGATAACGCGTTGCGCCGTCGCCCGTCACCGTGACATCTGCGCCCGCCCACCGCGAGATCAGCTCGTCGGGTCGATCGACCGAAGGTTCACTCGTCACCGTAACAGCGTCGTTGAGTTGGAACGTTTGCACGAAGACTTCGCCTCGACGGCCATCAACGGTGGCGAGCAACGTTCCGCGTACGCCGGCGCGATGCGCACCGGCCGCGAGCACCTCGAGCGAGGTAACACCAACGAGCTCGCAGTTCGCGGCGAGCGCCAAGCCGACGGCCGTCGCGAGGCCCACGCGAAGACCGGTGTAGAGGCCGGGTCCGCGATCAACCACGACCCGGTCGAGCGACTTCGCCGAGAGGCCGGCCGACGAGAGCAGTTCGCGTATGCCCGGGACAAGTGACTCGGTGTGGTGACGGTCGTCGTCAACGACAAGGGAGAGCCGTTCGCCATCTGACGTGGCGAGTCCGATCGCGCACGCGGTGGTCGCTGTTTCGATCGCGAGGATGTTCATCGCTTGGACCACGCCGTGAGCGCCTGCTCACGGCCCTCACTCAGGACACCCGACACCTCAAGCGTTCGCCCGTCGCGGTCATCGAGTAGAAAATCAACCTGCAATACGTCTCGTCCATAGACGGACGAAGCGATCTCGCCCCATTCGATCAGTGCCACCGCAGACTCCTCGACCAACTCGCCCAACGCCAGGTCGCTCACCTCGCCAATCGAGCCGACGCGATAGACGTCGGCGTGATGAAGGGTGGCGATGCCGAGCTCATTCGCGCACTGGTGCTCGCGAACCATGATGAAAGTGGGACTCGTGACTCGCTCGCGCACACCGAGTCCTCGGGCAACCCCTTGGACGAAGGTCGTCTTGCCCGCACCGAGCTGACCGGAGAGCAACACCATGTCGCCCGGACGCAAGAGGTGAGCGAACTCCTCACCCGCCACCTTCGTGTCGTCGGCAGTTTCGCAGTATCGCTGCCAGCTCACGGCGTTTCCAGCAGTCGGCGTAGGACACGTAGGTCTTCGCGCATGACCTCCACGACGCTAGGCCCACCGCGTAGCGCCGCCGCCGGGTGGTAGGTAGGTATGCCCCGAATGGCGCCCGATCGATAGACGTGACCGTGCACGCGACCGATGCCCGTCTCATAGGCGAAGATCGCCCGCCCGGCCGTGTTGCCCAGGGTCAGGATGAACTTCGGCGCGACTCGGTCCAGTTGCTCCACCAGCCACGGCCGACACGTTTCGATCTCGTGGGGCGTCGGCGTCCGATTGGCGGGCGGACGGCACTTCACCACGTTGGTTACGTAGCACTCCTCGCGGACGAGTCCCACTTCTTCTTGGAGCAGCGTGAAGAACAGCTTCCCGCTTGCGCCGATGAACGGAGCGCCGCCTTCGTCCTCGGTGCGCCCGGGCGCCTCCCCGACGATCATGAGCGGCCCGTCGAGTGGCCCTGAACCGATCACAACTCGTTGACGCGTCGCTGCCAGCTCGCAACGCTCGCACGTTGCCATCGCTTCGAAGTCAGCCATCAGTCGACGAGAACCCGCGGGACTCGCGCCCCGAGGCAGGCCAGAATCTCCCACGACACCGTGCCTGCCCAGTCAGCCCAGTCGTCCGCGGTGATGGACTGATCGCCCTGACGTCCGAGCAGCACGACCTCATCACCGAGTTTGACGTCGTCATCGCCCACGTCAATCACAATCTGGTCCATCGTGACGTCGCCCGCGAGAGGATAGCGACGCCCGTTGATCAGCACCTCGGCGCCTCCGTCAAAGAGTCGGCGCGGATACCCGTCGGCGTAGCCGAAGGGAACCGTCACGATGGTCGTGTCGTGCTCGACCAGACGACGTCGGCCGTAGCTCGGACGTGCGCCCCCCGCGACCCTGCGCACCGCGACGACCCGTGCGCGCAAGGTCAGCGCCGCTTCGAGATGATCGGAACGTTCGTCAAGCGACGCGGCCAGCCAACCGCTCGGAACGTAGCCGTAGAGCCCAATCCCGACACGAACCATGGAATATCGCGCGTCGGGGTGACCGAGCGTCCCCGCCGTATTGGCCGCGTGAAGCACGCGCGGGAGGGCGTCGCGCTCTGCAAGATAGGAAACAACATTGTCGAAGCATTCGATCTGTGCGCGCGTGAACCTTCGGTCCTCGTCATTCGCGCCCCCGGCGACGCTGAAGTGCGTGTACAGCCCCTCGATGTCGATTGACGACGAGCTTGTGAGCACGTCGAACACCTCGTCGATGTCGTCGGGCATGACGCCCATTCGGTGCATGCCGGTGTCAACCTTCACGTGGACCCGGTGACGTCCCCCGAGCTGCTCGGCCACTGCAACGGCGTCGCGCGCTCCCGCCACCGATCCGACCGTGATCGCAAGGTCATGGGTTAGCGCGTCGCCAATGGTGTCAGCGGGAATCTCCGCGAGCACGAGCACGGGGGCCGTCAGGCCGTGCTCGCGTAGCTCGATGCCTTCGTCGACGATTGCTACCGCGAGGTAGTCGGCCCCCGCGTCGACCGCCGCCCTCGCGACGAGTACTGCACCATGTCCGTAGGCGTTCGCCTTGACGACCGCACACAGCGATGTGTCACCGAGGACGTGCTTGAGCGCTCGTACGTTGTGGCCAATCGCCGAGGCCGAGATCTCCGCCCAAGCCGGACGGCGCACGCCCTCAACGGCCACGGGACTCGTCGGTCGACGTACCGACCACGAACGCGGCAGCGGTCTGGTCGGTGTGGGTCATGGACAGGTGCAGCGCGGCGACGCCGAGGGACTTCGCGAGTTCGCGCGTCGGCGCGTGGAGCAGCACGCTGGGTGCGCCTGCGTCGTCCAGTGTGACCTCGATCGAGCGCCAGGGGGCCGAGCCGACGCCGACTCTCATGGTCTTCATCACCGCTTCTTTGGCGGCGAAGCGCGCCGCCAGGCGCTCGGGTCGAGCGTTCGCGTCGCGTCGCTCCTCCTCGGTGAAGAGTCGCTCAACGATTCTCGGGTGACGCTCGAGCGCCAGACGAAATCGCGCCACGTCCACGACGTCGATGCCCACGCCCACGGTCGTCACTATTCGACCGTCACCGTTTTGGCGAGGTTGCGCGGACGGTCGACGTTTCGTCCGAGTCCGCGCGCCATCGCGTACGCGAAGAGTTGCAGCGGCACGACGTCGACCATCGGCGTGAAAAGAGGTTCGGTCGCCGGCACGCGAAGCACGTAGTCCGCAATGGCCTCAATGGTCTCGTCATCGTCGGTCGCAATGGCGACGACCGTCGCACCACGCGCCTTCACTTCGGCGAGATTCGACAGCATCTTCTCGTGCATGGCCGGGTCGGTGGTGACGGCGACGACGACGACGCCCGGCTCGATGAGCGCGAGCGGCCCGTGCTTCAGCTCGCCCGCCGGGTAGCCCTCGGCGTGCAGGTAGCTGAGCTCTTTGAGCTTGAGGGCACCTTCGAGCGACGTCGGAAACCCGACGTGTCGACCAATGAAGAAGAAGTCCCTGGCGCCGAGCAGCTGCTTCGCCACGTCCTCTACGCTCTCTCGACGTTCGAGGGCGGTCGCCACTTGATTCGCGACGGCGTTAATGCCCTTGAAGAGGGCGTCGATGTCGTCGTCGGCGACCGTGCCCCGCAGCTGCGCGAGACGCAGCGCCAGCACTTCGAGTGCCGCCACCTGGGCGACGAACGCCTTGGTCGACGCCACCGAGACTTCGAGCCCGGCACGCGTGTAGATGACCGCGTCGGACTCTCGCGCGAGCGAGGAGCCGACAATGTTGGTGACCCCAATGACCCGAGCGCCTCGGCGCTTCGCCTCGCGGATCGCCTGAATGGTGTCGATGGTTTCGCCGCTCTGTGAGACACCGATGACAAGCGTGCCCACTTCGACGATCGGATCCCGATAGCGGTACTCGCTGGAGATATCGACTTCCACGCTGAGCCGCGCCCAGCGCTCGATCGCGTACTTGGCGACCTGGCCCGCGTGGTTAGACGTGCCGGCGGCGACAATGACGACTCGATTCACGTCGCGCAGCTCCTCGTCATCGATGCGCAGCTCGTCAAAGGTGAGCGTGCCATCTCGGCGTCGGCGATCGAGCAGCGTCGCACGTATCGCTTCCGGCTGCTCGTTGATCTCCTTCGACATGAAGTCCTCGTGGCCGCCTTTCTCCGCGGTCTCCAGATCCCAGTCGATCGCGAGCTGATGAAGAAGGACCGGGACGCCTTCGAGGTCGATGGCACGAAAGCCCGACGCGTCAAGACGAACAATCTCGTCGTCGCTCACCGCGTAGAAGGCGTTGGCGCGATCGAGGATCGCCGGGACGTCGCTCGCGAGATACGTCGTGCCCGCGGCGGTCCCGACGATGAGCGGCGAGACGCGACGCGCCGCAACGATCACGTCCGGTTCGGTGGCGTCCATGGCGGCGACCGCGAAGGCACCTCGCACGCGGAGGAGGCTCTGGCGCATCGCTTCGAGAAGCTCTAAACCCTCGGCGCGCGACTCCTCGATGAGGTGAGCCAGCACCTCGGAGTCAGTCACGGAGCTAAAGAGGTGCCCGCGCTGCTCGAGCGCCTCTTGCAGCTCGGTGTGATTTTCGATGATGCCGTTGTGAATGATGGCGATGTTGCCCGAGCAGTCGAGGTGGGGGTGGGCGTTCATGGCCTCGGGCGCTCCGTGGGTTGCCCAGCGAGTGTGGCCAATCCCGGAGTGAAATCCGCTCGGGGCACTCTCGCACTCGAGCGTCAACGCATGCACGGACTCCGTGCCGACCGCGGTGCGGGCTCGCCACGTCTCTCCGGAACGAACGAGCGCGACGCCGGCGGAGTCGTACCCGCGATATTCCAGTCGCGCGAGGCCCTCAAGCAGCGTTTCGAGCGTGTCGCTGGAGCCCACGACCCCGATGATGCCGCACATGGGGACAGCCTACTCGTGAGGTTTTCGAGCTCCCGGGGCTCAGTTTCCGTGCAGCGAGGTCACTCGCTCGCAGAACACCTCGACGAATTCTGCGTTGAGCGCCTCGATCATGATCCGCACCAGCGGCTCAGTACCCGACGGTCGAACGAGCAGTCGCACGTCCTCGCGCTCCACTCCATACTGCGCCAGCAGCTCCTCGAAAAGCTCCTGCACCGCGGGTTCGCTGAAGTCATCGCGCGAGACGTTCAGTAGTTCTTGGGGCACTCGTCGCCAGGCGGCGCCGGCGAGATCGGCGAGCGGGCCGCGGCGAACGATCAGCTCTGCGAGCAAAAGACCCGTTAGGAGGCCATCGCCCGTCGGCGTCAGGTCGCGAAAGATCACGTGTCCGGACTGTTCGCCGCCCAATATCCAAGAACGCTCTTCGAGCGCCAGCAAGACGTTGCGGTCGCCGACGTCCGTCTCTTCGATCTCGACACCGGCCGCGTGCAGAGCGCGAGAGAGGCCGAGGTTGCTCATCGACGTAACGGCGATGCCGCCTCCGAGCACGTGACGCTCTTGACGGTCCAGCGCGAACAGCACCATGAGGTCGTCGCCGTCACGGACCGTTCCCTCACTGTCGATGGCGATCAAGCGGTCAGCGTCGCCGTCAACGGCGAGTCCCAGGTCGGCACCGAGCTCACTCACGGTGCTGATGAGTCGATCGACGTGTGTCGAGCCCGCGTCTTCGTTGATGTTGCGACCGTCGGGCCGGTCGTGGATGAGCGTCACGTTCGCGCCAGTTGACATGAAGAGCTCGTGGGCGACGTGCGACGCTGCACCGTTGGCGCAATCAACGACGATGCGCAGGCTTGAGAGGTCCGTGGGGGCGAGCTCGCGCAGGTGTTTGACGTATTCGTGTTCGGCCGACTCGTCGATTTCGACCACGGCGAAGTTGTCGTCGCGCGGATCGCTTGCGGCGAGCAGCGCGCTCTCCACCGCTGCTTCAGTGGCGAGATCGAGTTTCGCGCCGCCCACGCCGAGGACTTTCAGTCCGTTGTCGTAGTAGGGGTTGTGCGACGCCGAGACGACAATGCCCGCACCGCCGCGCTGCTGGGCGATCACCGCCACACCGGGCGTCGTGAAGTACCCGAGGTTGACGCCGTGCGCACCGCCATCGCGAAGGCCCGAGAGGACCGCGGCCGCGAGGGTCGGTGAACTCTCGCGCGTGTCGTACCCCACGTAGACGGGTACAGAGAACACGGTCGCCACCGCGCGTCCGAGCCGATAGGCCAGCTCGACGGTAATCTCGTCGCTCGCGCGGCCGCGAATGCCGTCCGTGCCAAATCGCACGGCCATGGCCATTAACGCTTGGAGTACTGAGGAGCCTTGCGCGCCTTTTTGAGACCGTACTTCTTGGTCTCCTTCTTGCGCGAGTCACGAGTGAGCAGTCCGGCCTTCTTCAAGGCCGGGCGAACACCCTCGTCGATCTCGAGCAGCGAACGGGAAATGCCGAGGCGAAGCGCCCCGGCCTGACCAGCAACGCCGCCACCTTCGATGGTCGCGTCGATGTCGTAAGTCTGCTGGGCGTCGATCAGGCGCAGCGGTTCCATCACCATCTGGCGGTGCGTCGCGGAGGTGAAGTAGTTGTCAAAGGCGCGCGAGTTAATCGTGATCGTGCCGGTGCCCGGACGCAACCGAACGCGAGCGACGGCCTCTTTGCGGCGTCCGGTGGTCTGGGTGAGAGGTGTCGTCAACGTTGCTCCTTAGCCGCGGCGAATCGCCGAGGTGTCAAAACTCTTTGGCTGCTGGGCCGCGTGCGGGTGCTCGGGTCCGGCGTAGACGAACAGCTTGTCCATCTGCGCGCGACCGAGGCGATTCTTCGGGACCATGCCGCGCACGGCTTCGATCACGAGCTTCACCGGGTTGGTGTCCATCAGGGTCTGCCAAGAGGTCGAGCGCAGACCACCCGGGTAGCCCGAGTGGTGGTAGCGGAAGTTCTGGGCGAGCTTGTTCGCGGTGACGACCGCCTTGTCAGCGTTGACGATGATGACAAAGTCACCGGTGTCGGCGTGGGGAGCGAAATAGGTGCGGTGCTTACCGCGCAGGAGCGAGGCAGCGACGGTCGCGACACGCCCGAGAATGAGGCCCTCAGCGTCAATGACCAGCCACTCGCGCGTGATTTCGGCGACCTTTGGTGAATACGTTTTCACAGTTTTTCCTAAGCGATCTACGGATCAGCCCCGCTGGCTCGCAGGGGACTCTCCATCTTACGAAATTTGGGCCCTCCAAGGCAAGTCTGCCCTGAAGATCAGCCGTTTAAAGCCTCCCCAGCGTACCCGGACTGATCTGACCTCGCCCCAGCTCCTTTTTGGTCGCCATCAGACTCACCAGATCGTCACGCGCTGGGCGGGATCGAGCCAAAGCGCATCGGTCGGTTCGACGCCGAACGCCTCATAGAACTCATCGATGTTGCGCACGATCTGGTTGCAGCGGAACTCCGGCGGCGAGTGAGGATCGATGGCGAGACGCCGTTCGATCTCCTCGGTTCTGGCTTCGTTCTGCCAGGCCTGAGCCCAGGAGAGGAAGAATCGCTCGGCGCCACTCAGCCCGTCGAGCTCCGGTGGGGTCGCTCCCTTGAGCGAGATCAGATACGCCTTCCACGCGATCCCGAGTCCACCGAGGTCGCCGATGTTCTCGCCAATGGTCAGCGCGCCATTCACGTGCTGGTCCGGTACCTGGGCCGGCGAGAGCTCGTTGTACTGATCGATCAGCGTCTTCGTGCGCACTTCGAAGGCCTCGCGGTCCGCCTCCTCCCACCAGTCGGTGAGTCGCCCGGAACCGTCGAACTTCGAGCCCTGGTCGTCAAAGCCGTGTCCGATCTCGTGCCCGATGACCGCACCAATCGCGCCGTAGTTGGCGGCGGCGTCTCGCGCCGCGCCAAAGAAGGGCAGCTGCAGGATCGCGGCCGGGAACACGATCTCGTTGAACCCGGGGTTGTAGTACGCGTTGACGGTCTGGGGCGTCATGAACCACTCGTCTCGATCGATCGGCGAGCCGATCTTGGCGAGTTGACGATTGAACTCGAACTCGCTCGCCGCCCGCACGTTGGCAATGAGGTCGTCAGCGCTGATCGAGAGGGCTACGTAGTCACGCCACTTGACGGGGTACCCGATCTTCGGCGTAAAGGCCTCGAGCTTTTCGAGCGCGCGCTGGCGCGTCGCGGGACTCATCCACTCAAGCGTCGTGATGCTTTGGCGATAGGCCTCAACCAGATTGGCCACCAGTTCGTCCATTGCCTGCTTGGCGCTCGGGGGAAAGTACCGCTCGACGTAGATCTCGCCGACCGCCTCACCGAGCGCACCTTCGACGAGTGAGAGCGCGCGCTTCCAACGTTCGCGCAACTGCGGTGCGCCGGTCAGCGTGCGTCCATAGAAGTCGAACTGCTCGTCGACGAAAGCGCTGGACAGATACGGCGCGTAGCCGTGCACCACCTGCCAGCGGAGCCAGTCTTTCCAGGACTCGAGGCGATCCTCGCTGAAGAGCTCCGCGAGCTCGTGCAAAAAGCTCGGTTGGCGCACGACCACCTCGTTGAACGCTCCTTCGGGGGCGCCGAAGGCGCTCGCCCACTCCCGGAGGTTGACCGACGAACCGCCAATGCCCGGCACGGCGAAGAGCTCGTCGGCCGCCTCGAACGTCAAGAGGTTGTAGGTCTTTTCGCTGTCTCGCGAGGCGACGTTGTCCCAGTGACGCTTCGCGATCTCGGTTTCGAGTGCGAAGACTCCCGCCGCGCGTCCCTCCGCGTCGTCCACCCCCGCGAGGTCGAACATGCGACGAACGTGCACGACGAACGCGTCGCGCACCGACGCAAAGTGCTCTTCGCGGAAGTAGCTCTCGTCGGGCAGCGAAATGCCACCCTGTTCTACGAAGACCAAGTACCGCTCGGGGTTGCCCGGGTCGTTGTCGACGAAGACGTCGTAGAAGCCCGAGAGCCCACCTCGTTGGAGCTGGCCGACCGCCCGGATGAGCTCTGAAAGTGACGTGACGGAATCCACGAGTGCGAGATCCTCGCGCAGCGGCTCGGCGCCCAGTTGTTCGATGCGTTCTTCATTCATAAAGCTCTCGTAGAGGTCGCCGAACTTGCGAGCTTCGCTACCGTCAGCCGCCGTCCGCGCTTCCTCGACGATGCCGCGTATGGCCTGCTCGGAGGCCTCGAAGAGCCGCATGAACGTGCCGTAGCTCGCCTTGTCGGGCGGGATCGGCGTGCGCTCGATCCAGCGTTCGTTGACGTGCCGGAAGAGATCGTCCTGGGGGCGAATCTCGTCGCTCAACTCGTCGAGGTCAATACCGGAGATGGGTGTGTCGGGCATGACGCGAGCCTATCGAGGGGCCTCGCGGAACCGCTACGCCGGCGTGTCGTACCCAACGCCCACCAGCGCGAGCCCGGCGGCCGGGGCGGGCTGGGGCAGCTGGTGGCGGTCACCGTTCTCGAGTCGCCGGTCGAACTCAGCTTCGTCGAGCGTGCCTGCGCCCACAGCAACCATCGAGGAGACGAGGCAGCGCACCATGTTGTGGCAGAACGACTGCGCGCGAATAGAGAGTCGCAGCGCGGGCGCCTCGCGCGGGCTCATGACCCACGTATCGTCGAGTCGCTCCCAGTGGGCAGCAATGACCCGCCGATAGAGGGGCTCGCCCGCAGCGACGTTGGTCGGTCTTCGGCAGAACGCGCGAAAGTCGTGCGTACCGAGAAGTCGCGACGCGACGCGATTCATCGCAGCGAGGTCGAGCGGACCCTTCAGCGACCAGGCCCACGCGTTCGTGGAGTCCAGACCGGGTGCGTTGTGTTCGAGGACGAGGTAGCGATATTCGCGCCACGTGGCAGAGAATCGAGCGTGAAACTCGTCCTCTACGGGCGTCGCCGAAAGAATCTGGATCCGTCCGCGCAACTGCTTGTTGAGGGAGTCGCGGAGGCGCTCGGCTTCGAGACTTCGGACCTTTGGCGCGCGCGGTAGGTCGACGTGGACCACTTGGTGAAAGGCGTGCACCCCCGCGTCCGTGCGGCCAGCGCCGACGATGACCGGCTCGTGCTCGAGCCGCAACGTGCGTGCGAGCGTCGAACGCAACAGCCCCACCACGGTGTCGCGGTGGGGCTGATAGGCAAATCCGTTAAACGCCTGGCCGTCGTAGGCCAGGTCGAGGCGCCAGCGTTGGTTGGCGCCTAGTTGATCAGACGAACTCAATGCGCGCCATTGGGGCGTTATCGCCCTGACGCGGCCCGAGCTTCAAGATGCGCGTGTAGCCACCGGGACGCTCGGTGTAGCGCGGAGCGATCTCGCTGAAGAGCTTGTGGGTCATGTCCTTGTCGCGAATGAACGCGACGACGCGGCGCTGCGCGTGCACCGAACCCTCGGGGGAGTTCTTCGCCGCCGTCACGACCTTCTCGACGATGGGGCGCAGGGCCTTGGCCTTGGCTTCAGTGGTCACCATCGACTCGGC
>DASZIH010000048.1:0-22429 GCA_035949355.1 Acidimicrobiales bacterium | reverse complement strand
CTTCGGGGCAGGTTGCTCACGTGATACTCACCCGTTCGCCACTAAATCTTCCAGAGCAAGCTCCTTGGATTCCGTTCGACTTGCATGTGTTAAGCACGCCGCCAGCGTTCATTCTGAGCCAGAATCAAACTCTCCATCAAGTTCACTTCAAGAACCGAAGTTCTCTAAGAAAACAGAGAGCCAGACGAGTGACTCTAATACTCATCTGACAACAGAGATCACACGGGGTGCGACCTCTGCCTACTGCAGTACTTCTTTTGACGAACGACGCGTCCTGTTAGATCAGTCCATCGTCGCCCGTACTGGCTTTTGGCTCTCGTTCTTCCGTTTTCAAGGAGCGACATCACACACGACCGAAGTCGGAGGTATGAAGTACACCATCTCGGGATTTCTCCGTCGAATCCATCACCAAGTTTCCCCGGTGATAGGGATGCCTACCCTACCAGCGAGTGGCCCGGAGACGCAAGTCTCGTGCCGTTCTCGCTAGGAGCAGGAAGACCATGTTAGCAGTTCACGCGGGGTGCTCGAGCCACTTTGCGACACTCCTCACAAGAGGAGATTCGCCCCCGGCGACTCTCGACGTATCGGCGACTCTTCGCCGCCCGATCGGGGACGCTGCTCGACCGCGTCGACGCTTCGTCAGGCGTGAAGCGGAGCCGATGCCTCCGCGAACTCGACGAACGCGCTGAGCGTGCCGATGAGACGAATCTCTTCGATGGTTCGAGCTCGAGAGTTCAAAAGAGCCTCGGTGCACACCAGATACGCCAGACAGCGAGCGCGACTGACGGCGACGTTGAGTCGGTTCCTCGAGAAAAGAAACTCCGGTCCTCGAGGCATGTCGTTCGCAGAGGACGTCGTCATCGTGAAGAACACGACGGGTGCCTCTCGGCCTTGGAACTTGTCGACGGTGCCCACCTGCACGTTGTTGAGACCCGGGGTCGCGTCAAAGTGCAGACGAAGGAGTCGGACCTGGTCGTTATAGGGCGCTACGACCATGAAATCCTCGCTTCGTAGCGGCGCGGTCTCTCCCACTTGGTTCGTCCACGGCGTTCCCAGCATCGCGGTGATCTGGTCGGCGACGATCCTCGCCTCTTCCGCGGATTCGGTCGAACGACCCTCGTGATCGACTTCGAGCCAGCGAAGGCCCGTGCCGAACGCGGTCGTCTGCTGCGCGCACGAGACGTGACTCGTGAGTCGACCCTCGTAGATCTGCTTCGAGATGAAGCGACAGACGTCGGGGTGCATGCGACGCGTCTCGGCGATGAACACGCCTTCGTTCGCTGGGATCGTCGGATGATCGCCGAGCACGTGTTCGAGCACGCTCGCGCCAGAACTCCCCGGATGCTCCGCTTGGGAGACCTGACTCAGTTGCAAGGGGTCGCCCAACAGGATCAGATTCCTCGCGGCGTTCGCCGACGCGACGGCGTCGGCCAGCGCGAGTTGTCCGGCCTCGTCGACGATGAGAACGTCCACTGGGTGCGGGCGCATACCCGCTCGCGAAAACAGCCACGTCGTGCCGGCGACGAGATTGAAGGCGTCACTCTCCGCTTCTGCACTCGAGGCCGAGTAGCGAACGCCCTCGAGTGCACCTTCGGCTGGTTTCTTCGCGCCTCGAAAGGTCTTGAGCAAGCCGAGGTCGCCGTGCTCGGCGAAGACGTTGTGCGTCGCGACCAAGAGGTTGTCGATCGCCCCGTGGCTCATGGCGGTGATGCCGACCCGCTTGCCGGCCTTGATGAGTTCGTAGATGATGTGTGAACCGCTGTACGTCTTTCCGGTACCGGGCGGCCCCTGGATCGCGACGAAGCTTTCGTCGAGGAAGCTGACCCACGAAAGGGTTGAGGCGAGATCGTCGCGGAAGAGGCCGTCCGCTGGGCCCTTGCCCTCGACGAATCGCGGACGGTCACGACGCAACAACGACAACGAGACGCGACTTGGTGGATCGGCTTCATTCGGGCTGAGGATCTGCTCCGCCAGATGGAACAACACGGCGGGCTTCTCTCGAGGTGAGACGTAGTCGTCCAACGTCATCACCGACGGCATACCGCCTTGTTCGTCGTAGCGCTCGCGCCAGCGCATCGTCAGGACTCGTTGTTCGAGGTCGACCTCGGGTAGATAGCCGTAACCCTGTTCGACGCCAACACCGGTGAACAGGACGTTGCTCTGACGCGTGAACTTGACGTCCACGTTCTGCGCGGGCCAGGAGAACCGTGCGTTCTTGGTGACGACGCCTTTCGCGTTCTGCGACTCCTCGAAGCCCAAGAACCTCAAGTTCGCGATGTAGTCCCGATCGTCATAGAGCGACGCGAAGTCCGACGCCGCCTGCGCGAACTTCGGTGTGGTATTGGCGGAACGTTCGCGGCGCCAGTAGTTGAGAAGATCCCCCAAGAGGTGTTCGGGGCTCTCGTCGCCGAACTGCTTCAGTCCTTCGACCAGTTCGTCAGTATCGAAGCCGAACTCTTCGACCTCGATGACGGCGTCACGCCACGCAAGGTCGTCGGGTCGCTGATCGACGAGCCAATCGCGAAGCGCCAGCGTCGCCGCCACGTCGTCCTCGTTGTAGCGCGCAATATCTTCGAGCAACTCGGGATTCTTGCTCGCCATGTACTCCTCGTACTCAACGACCGCGCCCGCGCCCTTCTCAATGCCGCCGCGGCGAACGAAGCCGGGCAGCCGTTCGAGGTGCTTGAGGCCGTAGGACTCCGTGCCCACACGCACGGCGTTTCTCGCCACGACGAAGAGGTCGACGAAGAGTCCCGTGTCAACGAGTGAGGTGAAGAGCCCTTCAGTCTCGGTTCCCCTCGTCAGTCGCTCGAGCGACGAACGTTCGGTGTGGTTGTAGTGATACACGTGCATCAAGGGGAACGACGCGCGTCGCTTCGCCAAGAACTCCACGAGTGATTTGATCATGGTGCTCTGTTCGTCGAGATCGTGGGCCCAACGTGCGTCGTAGACCCACTCGCCGTCGTCACCGCGCAAGTACAGCCCGGCGAGGAAGAACAGGTCGTGTTGGGCCGTCCAGAAGGGGTGACCTTCGAAGTCGAAGAAGACATCGCCCTCGTCGGGTGCCGCCAGGAGACTGAATCCGTGACCGTACAGCGGGTCGTCTCCGGCGTCCACGATCTCAAAGACCGGCGCCGCCTCGGGGACAGCGCGGGACCGGATCTGCAACGACGCTTGGCTGGCGAGGCGCGTCAGACTCTCGTCGTTCACGTTCGCCACTGGCTCGGTACGCGTCGAGAGTTCCACGATCGTTCGCACGCCCACCGTCTCGAGCGCGTCACGGTCGTTCGGCCGGAGGTTGGCGACAAAGACGAGGGAGTCCTCCCTTCGCCACTGCCCTTCACAGCGATCTTGGAATTCGCAGTATCCGCAGTGGTCGCACGGCAGGGGCCGCGTGTCGACGATGTCGTCTTGATTCAACAACACGGTGAGCTGACGACGAAGACGCCTCCAGTAGGGCCGGTATTGATCGACGAGCAGCGACTCTTGCTCCCCCGATCCGAGCCAGAGGTGCATCTGGCGAGGGGCGCAGCCCGTCAACGCCTCCAGAGCGTCCGCGTAGAAGCAGAGCTGCAACACGTGTCCTGGTTTGCCCTCCGTACGAGTGAGTTTCGCGTCGATCGGCTCGTAGTCGCAGAAATCCTCCTCCGGTCCGTCGACGCGAACCAGGAAGTCGGCGATACCCCGGATGCCCTCGTGAACGAAAGGCATCTGATAGACGACGTCAAATCCTCGCTCGAGAGGATTGCCAATACGCGACACCCACTGCGAGAAGGTCTCGTCGGGATTTCGACCCGGAACCTGGTAGACCGAGCGTCCCTGGTTCGCCAGGTCGGCGAGACAGTCGCGTTCGTGCGTCGCGCCCTTCGCGATCAAGAGATCGGCGAGGGAGCCGAGAGGCTGCGTCGGGACCTCCAGTTGCCCGGCGTCGGCGCGATTCCTCAGAGAGAGGAAGTGCGAACACTC
Source organism: Acidimicrobiales bacterium (assembly GCA_035949355.1). Taxonomy (GTDB): domain Bacteria; phylum Actinomycetota; class Acidimicrobiia; order Acidimicrobiales; family RAAP-2; genus RAAP-2. The sequence continues at coordinate 18,463 of DASZIH010000048.1, read as the reverse complement.
GAGCCACGCGGTGATCTTGGATGGAGTTAGGAGTCGCTCGACCATGCACTCTCACTGTAGGTTTCGGGCTTTGCGTTTAGTGGCACTCCCCTACTTTGACGAGGAGCTGTGACAGACCGCGGACGCCTTTAGAGCCGTTCGTTGGCGCTTTGTATCTCGCGGCGAAGTCGACGAGCCTGCTCGGCGCTCGTTCCTGGTCCCGACGCGCCAGGCGAACGGCGTCGCCTCAGGGCCACGCCGTCATCGAAGAGGTGAACGAACATTTGAACGTCGGGCGCCGAGTTCACGACGTCACGAAGCGGTCGACGCGACGCGGCCGCTTCGGCGACGAGCTTTCCGACCTTCTCGTGAGCCTGGCGAAAGGGAAGTCCTTCGGCGACGAGTTCCTCCGCGAGGTCGATCGCAACCAAGAATTGATCGTTGGCAGCGGCCGCGGCGACGTCGTCATGAAAGGTCATCGAGGCGTACGCCCCGATGAGCGCGCGAAGCACGAGCAGGATCTGGCGGACCGAGTCGAAGAGGGGCTCCTTGTCCTCTTGAAGGTCCCGATTGTACGAGAGTGGCAGACCCTTCAGCACCACGAGCAGTCCCGTCAGGTTGCCGATGAGCCGCCCGCTCTTTCCTCGCGCGAGTTCGGCGACGTCGCTGTTCTTCTTCTGGGGCAACATCGAAGAGCCCGTCGTGAACTCGTCACCCAGCGAAGCGAAGTTGAACTCCGTCGACGTCCACAGCACGAGTTCCTCACCCATACGCGAGAGGTGCACCCCCAGGAGGGCCACGTCGAAGAGCGACTCGGCGACGAAGTCGCGGTCGCTGACCGCGTCCATCGAGTTCGCGAAGGGCCCATCAAAACCAAGGATCGTCGCGGCCACCGCGGGATCGAGTGGAAGCGACGTCCCGGCGAGCGCGCCCGCTCCGAGAGGAGAAACGTTCAAGCGCCGTCGCGCGTCGAGGAGACGATCGACGTCTCGAAGGAGGGCGAAGGCGTGGGCGTTCAGATGATGGCTCAAGAGCACGGGCTGCGCACGTTGGAGGTGGGTATAGCCGGGAAGAAAGGCGTGCTCGTTCGCCTCGCCTAGTCCTACTAGGACCTCCACGAACGCGAGGGCGGCGCGAACGATCTCTTCGAGTGCCTCACGGGTAAAGAGTCGCAACGTGGTGGCGACTTGGTCGTTACGACTTCGCCCCGTGTGGAGTTTGGCGCCAACGTCGCCCGCGAGTTCGGTCGCGCGTCGTTCAATCGCCATGTGGACGTCTTCGTCACCGGGCGCACGGACGAACGTGCCATCGACGAACTCGGCACGAACCTGTTCCAACGTCGCGAGCAGCGTCGCACACTCAACTTCACTCAAAAGTCCCACCGCGGCGAGACCTTGCACGTGCGCGGCGCTTCCACGCAGGTCGTGCTCGAACAGGACGTGATCGAAGGAGTAACTCTCCGAAAGGTTCCACAGCGTCTCGTCCATCGACGCCGAGAAGCGACCGCCCCAAAGCGTCATGACGTCGGCGGCGTAGCGTTCTTTGCACCCTGACGTGCGGCCCAAGTCTTCACGCCAAGGCCGTAGATGTGCACGTAGCCCTCCGCGTCGGCGTGACGGAAGGTGTCGGCAGCGTCGTAGGTGGCGAGGCCGTAATCGTAGAGGGCCTTCGGACTGCGTCGTCCGACGACGCGAAGCAGACCGGGCGCCTCGAAGCGGAGGCGAACGTCGCCGGTGACGTGGCGTTGAGTGTCCGCCATGAAGGCGTCGAGCGCCTCTTTCAGGGGCGAGAACCACATGCCGTCGTAGACGAGTTCGGCCCAACGCGTCTCGAGGCGCGCCTTCTCGTGCGCCACGTCGCGTTCGAGGACCATGTCCTCGAGTTCCGAGTGGGCTGCGATAAGGGCCAACGCCGCGGGGCACTCGTACACTTCACGACTCTTGATGCCGACGCGGCGATTCTCCACCATGTCGAGGCGACCGTAGCCCGTCGATCCGGCGAGCACGTTCAATCGGGCGATGAGGTCCGCGAGCTCCATCGACACACCGTCGAGGCCCGTGGGCACGCCCTCGTTGAAGTGGACGATCAGCTCCAGCGGCTCTTCGCTCGTCACGCGTGTCAGGGTGTACGGCTCTTCGGGCGGGGCCGCCCAAGGGTCCTCAATGGCCCCGCACTCGATAGCTCGTCCCCAGAGGTTCTCGTCGATCGAATAGATCTTCTCCTTCGTGGCCTTGATCGGAATGTCCCACTTCTGGGCGAAGTCCACCGAATCGGCGCGGGTCATCCCCCAGTTGCGCGCGGGCGCGAGCACTTCGAGGTCAGGAGCGAGCGCGTGCGTGCCGACTTCGAAGCGCACTTGGTCGTTGCCCTTGCCCGTGCACCCGTGAGCGACGGCTTGGGCGTTGAACTTTCGCGCTTGGTCGACGAGGTGTCGCACGATGACCGGTCGAGAGAGCGCTGACACCAACGGGTACTTGCCCTCGTAACGGGCGTTCGCGGCGATGGACTTCGCGCAGAACTCCTCCGCCATCTCACGCTTGGCGTCGACGATCACGCAGTCGAGGGCTCCGGCCGCGAGCGCGCGCGCTTTGATGTCGTCGAAGCTCTCGGAACTCTCGACGTCCTGGCCGACGTCCACCAGCACGCAGACGACTTCCACGCCCCACTCTTGGATCATCCAGCGCACGGCCACCGACGTGTCGAGACCTCCGCTGTACGCAAGTACGACTCGCTTGGCCATCACTACTTTCCCTTCGCTTGTTCGTCCACGACTTCACTCAATCCTGCCAGCACGCGAAACTCGTTCGCCAACGAACTCCCGCCGTGCTCCTCCGCGGCGATCACCAAGATCGTGTCGTCACCGGCGACGGACCCCAGTACGCCTCGCTGAGCGCTGCGATCGAGGGCCGACGCCACCACGTGCGCGCAGCCGGGCGGTGTTCGCACGACGACGAGGTTCGCGGAACTCTCGACCGAGACAACCCACTCGCCCATCATCCGGCGCAGATGATCGTGCGGTGCGGGCGCGAGCTTGGGTGAGGCGGCCATGACGATGCGCCGCGCGCCGTGTTCGTCACGGATCTTCACGGTGCCGAGTTCTTGGAGGTCGCGCGTCACCGTCGCCTGCGTGGCGGCGATACCTTCGTCGCGCAGTCGCGTCACGATCTGGGCCGCCGTTGAGATGACGTCGTGGTCGATGAGTTCGCCGATGCGGTGTTGTCGTTGGGTCTTGGTCATGACTCTCCTTTTATCCAGCGCAACACGCCCATCATCGCGGAACGGCGATGAAAGACCTGACGCCAGACGCGCGACTGCTCGCTGTCCAGTACTTCGTTCGTCACTTCGTCACCTCGATGCGCCGGCAGACAGTGCATCAAGATCGCGTGGTCGTCCGCCAGACTCATCATCGGCACGTTGACCTGGAAATCGGCGAGGTCGAAACGTCGACGCGCTGACTCCTCTTCGAATCCCATAGAAACCCACGCGTCGGTGTAGACGACGTTCGCGCCAACGACGGCGTCGTGCGCGCTGTCAGTGAGCCGCAACACTCCCGGACCACGTACGGCCATTGGATCCTCGGCGCCGCCCGGCGCGAGCTGATAGCCCTCGGGAGCACCGACCGTCACGTTGACGCCTAGGCGCAGTAGTGCCACGGCCAGCGAACGCGTCACGTTCGTCGCGTCACCGACGTAGGCGACGTTGAGGCCCACGAGCCCGTGGACGTCGCCCTGCGCGAACTCATCCGCGATCGTGAGCACGTCGGCGACGGCCTGCGTCGGGTGCGCCACGTCACTCAGGAGGTTGATGAGTGAGAGCCGATCCTTCGTCGCAGCGCGCATTCGATCGAAGACGGCGTGTTGGCGAATTCGAAGTGCCGCGATGGTGTACATCTCGGCGATCGTTCGTGCGACGTCCTCCGCCGACTCACGGCGATCGAGTCCAATCTCCTCGTCGCCAAAGAACGTGGTGTAGCCGCCGAGTTCGTGCACGGCCGATGAACTCGACGCCCGCGTACGAAGACTGGGGCGCTCGAAGATGAGAGCGACTCCCTGGCCCTTCAGCGTCTCGTCGTCGTAGGGCGACGTCGCCAGGGTGTAGATGGACGCCAACTCGGCGTCACTGAGTTGCTCGATGGTGGTGAACTGGTGCGTCATCGCACGACCTCGGTTCGTCTGCTCGACCCCGCGAGCACGTCGCGAATCGCGTGCGGCGTGGTGCCGTTCGCCATGAGAACCCGGCGGGCGCCCCCTTCGAGGGCGTCGAGGGCGGCGGTCATCTTGGGTCGCATGCCTTCGAGGATCGAGCCGTCCTCGATCAGGCGCAGCACCTCGTCACGGGTCACGAGGTCCATTGAGGTTCCCTCGTCGAGGGGATCGCGTCGCAGCTGGTCGACGTCACTCAAGAGCACCAGTGCCTCGGCGTGCAGCGCGCCCGCGAGGGCGCCCGCCGCCGCGTCGGCGTTGCAGTTCACCAGTTCACCGTGTTCGTCCGTGACGACGGAACTGACGACCGGCGTGACGCCACTCGCCCACAGTGCCTCGATGACGTGAGCGTTGACCCTGGGCAGCGACGCGGCGCGACCCCACGGGGCTCCGAGCGCCCTCGCGCTCATGAGCGAGTCGTCGGCGCCGTTAAGGCCGGCGCTCGCCAGACCGGCGTGGTTGAGCGCCGCGACGAGGTGGAGGTTCACCTGCGCGAGCGCCATGGCGACGATCTCCATCGTCGCCTCGTCAGTCACACGAAGCCCTTCGTGGAACCGACTCTCGAGTCCGACCGCGTCGAGCAGCGACTGGATCTGCGGTCCCCCGCCGTGCACGACGACGACGTGGGTCGACTCGTCGCGTAGTGCCGCGACGTCGCTCGCGAGCGCCACGAGCACCTCCGAGTCCGGGCGCAAGGTATCGAGCGCGTGACCACCGATCTTCACGACGTAACACGTCACGGCGTCAGTCCGACGAGCGGGAGTCCGAGCGTTTCGTCACGTCCGGTCGAAACGTTCCAGGCCTGGACGGCCTGGCCCGCAGCACCCTTGGTGAGATTGTCGAGCGAGCTCATCGCGATCAGCCATCCCGTGCGCTCGTCGACGCGCGCGCTCACGAAACAGAGGTTGCTACCGAGGGGATCCTTCAACGTCGGTGGCTCATCCGTCACGACGACGAAGGGATCGTCCGCGTAGGTCGAACGGAGAAGACTGAGAGCGTCGTCCGTGGAGAACGTCGACGACATGACGCGCGCGTAGGCACTGACCAGCATGCCGCGGCTCACGGGCACGAGGTGCGGGGTGAAGAGCAGCGTCGCGCCGATCTCTTGTTGGATCTCGGGCGTGTGGCGGTGCGTGAGGAGACCGTACGCTTCGGCGTTGCCCGCGAGACGCGAGAAGTGAAGGCGGTCATTGATCGCCCTTCCCGCTCCGGACGCGCCGCTCAGCGCGTTCACGACGATGTTCTCGAGCTCGACGAGCCCTTCGTCGCAGAAGGGACCGAGCGCGAGCGCACTCGCCGTTGGGTAGCAGCCCGGCACGGCGATCAAGTTCGCGCCACCGAGCTCCTTGCGATGACGTTCGACGAGACCGTAGACCGCTCCGGCCAAGAGCTCCGTCGCCTGGTGCTCGTGTCCGTACCAGCGCACGTAGTCGTCGGCGTCCTTCAGTCGAAAATCGGCGCCGAGGTCGACGACCTGCACGCCCAGCTCGAGCAGTGCGGGGACGTAGGCCTGACTCTCCCCGTGGGGCAGCGCCAAGAAGACGACGTCGAGGTCAGCTTCGAATACCTGCTCGGACGATTCGACCATCAGCGCCGGATACGCGGCCGCGAGGGCGGGCGTGTGTTCGCCCACGTGCTTGTTGACGCTCGACGAACCAGTCGCGACGATCACGTCCAAATCGGGATGCGACGCGGCGAGGCGAAGCACCTCGGTTCCGGCGTACCCGGTGGCTCCCATGACTCCTACGCGCATATGTCATTTTATGCACACGGGAGAGCAAAAGTGCAAGTTGCCCTGCCTCGGGTTAGGCTCTACCCATGTCTCGAAGAGGTTGGGCGTACTTTCTCGCAATGGCGATCATCTGGGGCATCCCGTACCTGCTGATCCGAGTGGCCGTTCGCCAGCTCGATCCTGGGGTTTTGGTCTTCGCGCGGACGGCCCCGGCGGCCTTGTTACTCCTGCCGCTCGTCATCATCCAGCGGCAACTACCGACCCTTCGCGAGAACTTCAAGTGGATAGCGATCTTCGGCGTCGTGGAGTTCGGCGTGCCCTGGTACCTCATGGCGACGGCGGAACGACACATCACCAGTTCGCTGACGAGCCTCTTGATCTGCTGCGTGCCACTCTTCTCCGTTATTGGTCAGCGGATCCGACGCACCGAGGGACACATCGCGCCGCGGCGCTACCTCGGACTCGGTATCGGCGCGCTCGGCGTCGCGTTCCTCGTCGGACTCGACCTACGAGGCGGCACCATCACGTGGATCGCCTTCATGATGGTCGTCTGCGTGGGCTACACCCTCGGACCGATCCTGCTCGCGACGAAGCTCCAGCACGTCCCAGGACCTACCGTCGTCGTCGGCGCGACGGCCTTCGTCGCCCTGTGTTGGATACCGTGGGACATCTTTCACTTGCCCTCGCACGTGTCCGGGGAGACCTGGAGCAGTGTCGCGGTCCTCTCGGTCGTCTGCACCGCGGGCGCCTTCCTCGTCTTCTTCGAACTCGTCAAAGAGGTCGGCGCGACGCGCGCTACGGTCGTTACCTACGTGAACACCGCGATCGCCGTGATCTTGGGCATCGTGGGCCTGCACGAACCTCTCACCGCCGGCATCCTCGTCGGCTTCCCCCTCGTGATCATCGGTTGCGTGTTCGCCACCAGCAGTCGAGACCCGGTACTCGTCTCTTAGCCTTCGCTGTACTCCACCGACACGCGCACCACGCCGTTGACGAGGAGCCAGAGACGGCCCGGCGACTCGGCGAGCGAGACGTCGTCGCCGTGCTCGAGCGCGCTGTGGTGGGTGACGCTCACGTAGCGCACGGGTGTCGTCAGCACCTCACTGACGGCGAGCCACACCGCCGCGTTGTTCACGTGGCCCACGATGTCGAAGTCCGCCGCGCGAAGTGGCCACGAACGGTACGTGGCGTCGTCGGGGATCGCGGTCGTCGTCACCCGTCCCGAGATCTTCCTCCCGCGACACGCTTCACCGTAGACGTCGAAGAAGTCTTGTCGTACGCGCACGGGGTGACCGCTCGCGTCGGTGGGCACCCAAAGTGCCGCGACCTCGAGGAGGAGCTGCTCGTCGTAGGCGAAATTGGTCCGTCGCTCGGCCCACGCCGCGCCTACGCCCCCGCACCACGTCGTCAAGGTCACGTCGTCGAGGTAGCGGGGCCAACGCGCACCCTCGACGTGGCGCATCGACGTGCGCCGAACGATCCAGACGATGTCCGACGAGGCGCCCGTCTCGATCCAGTCATCCGTACCGACGTCTTGGAGGTAACGCGCCACGCCGTCCAAGCGCAGGCGCCCGTCACCGTCCGTGTCACTCAGGCGAACCCGAAACTCCTTGGTGTAGCGCCGCCCCTCGTCACTGAGCGGGACGAACTCGGTTTCGGCGTGGTCGATGACGTCCTCCTAGCGAAGCACCGCGCCGAGCGACGCGGCGGTCTCGATGAGGGTCGCTCGGGCCTTCGTGATCTCGTCGTCACTCAGCGTGCGCTCCTCAGAGTTCATTCGAACGTTGTAGGCCAGACTGCGCGTTCCCTCGCGCAACCCGGGCCCCTCGTAGACGTCGAAGAGAGTGACGTCCTCAACGAGGTCACTGGCGTTGGCGAGGGCGTACGCCAGATCGCTCGCGTTCACCGGCCGCGGCGTCACGAACGCGAGGTCGATCACGGCGCTCGGGTACCGGCTCGGTACGCGTACGAACGACGACGCTCGCGTCGCCTTCGCGGGATCGGCGACCGCGTCGAGGTCGACGTCGAGCACGCCGAGGCGCCGCAACGGTGGCACCGCCGTGATCGCGCTCACGAGCTCCGTGTCGACTTCGCCCACGAAACCAAGGAGCGCGCCAGACGCACGGTCGACGAGTGACGCCGTTCTGCTCGGGTGCAGGCCCCGCGGCGCTTCGCTCGTCGAACGCACGACGACGTCCGCGAGTCCTAGTCGGTGCGCCAGGATGTCCCACAACGCCACGGCACTACGCGCGTCATCGTCGGGCCGTGCCAGCACGATGGTCAGGCGTTCGTTCTCCTCGGGCAGCGCCAAGGTCACCGATCCCCCGGCACCACCGCGGGTCACCCGTGGCGTCGACGCCGCGCTCGGGTGCTGAAAGACCACGCCGAACTCGCCGAGGATCACGTCACCGGTTCCGCGTTCAAAGTTCTTCGCCCACGCGCGGACGAGTCCGGTGAGCATCGTCGCGCGAAGCACGGACTCGTCAGAGGCCAACGGATTCGTCACGCGCACGCGAGCGACTCCCGGGTGCAACAGGTCGAAGTCGGCGTCGCTGCCGAGGGTGGGCGTCCAGGCTTCCGTCACGCCGAGGTCGACGACGACGTCGCGCACGTGACGGCGAAGCTGTTGGCGCGAGGTGAGATAGCCCAGTTCGGGCCAAGTGGGATTGTGACGAGGGAGACGTCGGTAGCTGTAGAGGCGAGCGACCTCCTCGATGACGTCGGCGCGACCGAGGTCGCCTTCGCGCACGTCGAGGCGCGCACTGGGCGCCGTGACTTTCAGGTGCTGCTTCTTCTCCTTGACGGCGAAGCCCAGTCCCCTGAGGAGTCGCGCGACGTCCTCGCGATCGATGGCGACGCCCAACAGGCGCTCGACGTCCACGTCGCGCAACGAGATGGTCGGTGGACTTGGTACGTTGCCCGCGACGTCGAGGGGTTCGGACAGCCAGAGCAGGTTCGGCACGCTCTCGGAGAGGATCTGCACGAACCTCGCGGCGGCGCGAAGCGCCAGCTGGGGATCGACGCCACGCTCGAATCGATTCGAGGCCTCGCTACGCAGTCCGTGGCGCTTGGAGGAGCGCGCGATCGTCATGGGATCGAAGAAGGCTGCTTCCAGCATCACGTCGGTCGTCTCGGCGCTGATCTCGCTGGCCGCGCCGCCCATCACGCCCGCGAGACCCAACACCCGATCGTCGCCGTCGACGATGACGCAGTCTTCACCCGTATCGCCGAGTCCACGGCCGGCTCTCGCCAGCTCTCGCTCGACGCCGTCCAGCGTCGTCAAGGTCTCGCCCGCCCGAGCACGACGCGCCCGCAATGTCTGTTTGGCCACGTGCGCCGCGTCGTAGGGGTGAGTCGGTTGCCCCACTTCCAACATCACGAAGTTCGACGCGTCCACGACGTTCGAGATAGGCCGCATGCCGGCGTACTTAAGTCGTTGCGCAACCCACGCGGGCGACGGTCCAATCGTGACGTTGCGAAGGACCGACACGGTCAAACGTCCACAGAGATCGGGGTCTTCGATGCCCGCGGCTGCGACCGACGCCGTCGGTGTCGGGTCGTTAGTGGCGGCGAGCGCGGGTTCACGGAGGGGTCGACGAAGTCGTGTCGCGAGGTCGCGCGCGACGCCTTCGACTGACCACGCGTCGGGACGATTTATCTCGATCGAAAGGTCGAAGATGACGTCGGAGGTGATCTTGAGGGCGTCGAGCAGCTTCTCACCGACCACCGGCTCGATGAGGTCGTCGAGCACCATGAGACCCTCGTGGTCTTCGTCTAGTCCGAGCTCGCGCGAGGAGCAGAGCATTCCGTGCGACGTCACGCCGCGCATCGTGCGTTCGGCGATCGCGAACCCGCCCGGCAGGACGGCGCCCACGGGCGCGAGCGGCACGAAGTTCCCCGCGACGAAGTTCATGGCACCACAGACGATCTCGAGTGGACCGTCACCCGCGTCGACGACGACGAGCCGGATGCGATCAGCACCTTCTATGGCGCGAATCTCGTCGACACGCGCCACGACCACGTCACCCAAGCCCTCGCCCACGTGTTCCACGCCCTCGACCACGAGGCCGAGGTCGTCGAGAAGCACGCGCAGTTCGTCGAGCGACTCGGGCAGATCCACGAACTCCTGTAACCAGTTCAGCGATACCTTCACGAGAGTTGCTCCAAGAAGCGCGTGTCGTTCTCGATGAGCGCGCGCATGTCACCCAGTTGATGGCGCATCTGCGCGCAACGGTCGATCCCGAACCCGAAGGCGAAGCCGCTCCACTCGTCACCGTCAATGCCGACGGCGTCCAAGACCGCGGGGTCGAGCATCCCGCAGCCACCGAGCTCGATCCATCCCGTGAACGAGCACGTGCGACACCCGTCACCTCGACAGATGGTGCAGGTCACCTCGAACTCCGCGGATGGTTCCGTGAAGGGGAAGTACCCCGGGCGCAGTCGCGAGGCGATGTCGAGCCCGAAGTAGGCGCGGGTGAAGGTCTCGATGACGCCCGCGAGGTCAGCGAAGGAGATACCTCGATCGACGACGAGTCCTTCGATCTGGTGAAATCCCATGAGGTGACGGGCGTCGGGCGTGTCGCGCCGATAACAGCGACCCGGCATCACCGAGTGGATGGGCAAGGTGTCGGTCGCGACGGCGTGCTCCATCAGGTGGATCTGCGTCGGCGACGTGTGCGTGCGCAGCACCACGGTTTCGGGCTCACCCAAATCGACGTAGAAGGTGTCCCACATCCCTCGCGCCGGGTGGGCGGGAGGGATGTTCAGCGCTTCGAAGTTGAACCAGTCGCTTTCGACCTCGGGGCCGTCGGCGACCGTGAAGCCCATGCCCACGAAGACGTCTTCGAGTTCTCGTTGGGTCAGCGCGACGAGTCCGGGGTGGCCAACGGACAGTGGCCAGTGCACGTCACCCGTCACGACGTCACCAAGGTCCAGGCGATCGGCTTCGAGGGTGGCGAGACGGGCGTCGCGAAGGAGCACTCCCCGACGTTCCTCGAGCGCCGCTTCGACGACGCGGCGCGCTTCTTGGAGCTGCGCTCCCGCGGCCTTGCGCTCCTCGGGTTCGAGGCCGCCGAGCGTCTTTTGCAGACCAGCGAGCACCGACCGCTTACCCGTCAGCGACGTCTCCGCCTCGCGTAAGGCGTCGAGCGAGGTCAGACCTTCGATCGTCGTGAGAAGAGCGGCGGTCTGCTCGTTGAGATTCGCGAGGGGTGAGGTGGTCATAACCCCTAAAGGCTAGGGGTTGGCGGCGGTGAAGTCGTGCCTTCGCGTTGCCACATCGCCTCGAACGCGATGAGCGAGCCCGCGACACCGGCGTTGAGCGACTCACTGGAACCGGCCATCTCGATCGTGATCGCGCCGTCACAGAGTGCGATAGACGCTTCGTCCAGACCGTCCGCTTCGTTGCCGATGACGACGACCGTGGGCCTCGTGAAGTCGACGAGACGATGGTGCTCCCCCCCGCGCACGACCGTGGCGTACGAGCGAGCTCCTCGAGAGGAGAAAGACTGGAGCGTGGCGTCCAGAGCGTCGAGCGCGACCGGAAGGTGAAAGATCGACCCCGCGCTCGCTCGAAGGGTCTTGGGGTTGAAGGGGTCGACGGAGTGACCGGTGAAGATGACGCCAGTAGCGCCCGCCGCGTCCGCGGAGCGAATGAGCGTGCCCGCGTTGCCCGGATCTCGCACGCCGTGCAGCACCATCAGCAGTCCCTCACAGGGAATCGCCGCGACCTCGACGAGGGGTAGGCGCACGGCACCGAGAACCGGTTGCGGCGTCGTGGCGTCGGCGACGCGTTCGAGCACCCCGGGAGCTAGCGCAAAGACCCGCACGCCTTTCGACGTGGCGAGCGACTCCAGTTCCGCGAGCGCCGAGCTCGACGAGCGCGTCGGGTCGACGTAGATCGCCTCGAACTCGACGGACGCCGCGAGGGCCGCCAGCACGAGATCGGGGCCTTCGAGGACGCAGGTCCCCTCGCTCCAGCGAAGTGATCGCTTCTGGACGAGGCGTCGGAGTCGACGCACTCTTTGGTGTGACGACCCCAAGGCCTCGATCAGCGTGCTACTTGGTGAGTGCGGCGTTGGCCTGGGCGACGATGGCGCCGAAGGCGCCCGCGTCGTTCACGGCCAGGTCCGCCAGCATGCGACGGTCGACCTCGATGCCCGCGGCGTTGAGCCCAGCGATGAAGCGGCTGTAACTCATACCGTGCGAACGGGTACCTGCGTTGATGCGCTGGATCCACAGTTTGCGCATCTCGCCCTTACGCGCGCGACGGTCTCGAAACGCGTAGACCCCGGCGTGCTGCACGGCTTGGTTCGCACTGCGAAAGGTACGGCTACGGTCGCCGTAGTAACCCTTCGCCTCTTCGAGAACTGCCTTGTGGTGCTTCTTGGCGTTGACGGCCCTCTTTACTCGTGCCATGGCACTTCCTCTTTCCTAACTCGATCTCTCTACAGACCCAACATGCGCTTGACGTGCTTCACGGAACCCGGCGCGATCTCCGTGTCGCGACCAAGACGCCGCGCGCGTACCGACGACTTCTTCTCCATGATGTGACCACGGAACGCCTTGCGGCGACGCAGCTTGCCGCTGCCCGTGACCTTGATGCGCTTTTTCGCACCACTGTCTGTCTTCATCTTTGGCATTTCAGCCCTCCTCTAGCGAAACTTCTGCGCCTACCGGCGACTCTTCTTGACCGACAACTGCTTTCGAACTTTCCACAACCTTGGCCTTCGACTTCTTATCGGGACCGAGCACCATGATCATGTTGCGGCCGTCGAGCTTGGGTGCGGACTCAACTTTGGCCACGTCCTCGAGTTTTTCGACGATGCGGTCGAGGATCTTCTTGCCTAACTCTGGGTGAGCCGACTCGCGACCACGGAACATGATGGTGACCTTGACCTTGTGACCTTCGCCGAGAAACTTCTCGACGAGACGCGTCTTGGTGTCGAAGTCGCCCGCACCGATCTTCGGGCGGTACTTCATCTCCTTGACGCCCACGTTGAGGGTCTTTCGTCGGGACTCCTTGGCTTTTTGCGCCTCGTCGAACTTGAACTTGCCGTAATCCATGATGCGGCACACCGGTGGCTGCGCGGTCGGCGCAATCTCCACCAAGTCCAAGTCGAGGCTTCTTGCCAACGCCAACGCGTCTCGCGTTGCCATCACGCCGCGCTGATTTCCCTCTTGGTCAATCAGACGAACGGTGTCGACGCGGATACGGTCATTGACGCGGTGGTCTCCAGGCACTGTTGCGATAACTCACTCCTTGCTCTTCGCGACACCACTATGGTGCCGCCACGGCAAGCGAGGCGCGAAACTCCTGGAACCCGGACGCACGTGGGTGGCCAGGTGGACGTTGGCGTAGCCAACCTCGCTTGCTGAACTGCCCAACCACGTTACCAGACGGGCGCTGCGACCTCCGCCGACGGCTCGCCTCGGCGCCGCGCCGAACCCGACTTCCTACGGACACGGCGTGTGAAGAGGTGCCACGAGGGGTGGAGGAAGCGTCAAAACGCTACGTTGGTTCGCGTGAGCGATGAACCAACCGAGCCCGAATTCAACGAGGACGACGAAATTGCGTACCTGCGCGCCGCGCCGGTCGAGTCGATCCTGGGTAATCACCTTTTCGTCCTCGTCCAGGTGGCGGCCCTGCGCCTCGGCACGACGCCCCCGGACCTCGCGGGAGCCGCGCTCGTCATCGACACGTTGGTCGCGATGGTGAACGCGGGCGGGGAGCGCCTGGGCGAACACGTCGATCTCTACCGCAGCGCCTTGGCGGAGGTGCAACAGGCCTACGTGCGCGCGAAGAGCACCTCAACCACCTGAACTGGGTTCCGGCGATACCTCGAGCGGCACGACGAAGTGCAGCGCGAGACCCCCGAGCGAGCTTGGTGCTGTCGTCATCGTGCCCCCGAGCGACTCGGCCACGTCGGCCATGATGCTCATGCCGAGACCCGAGCCGCCCGTCTCTCGCGACCGAGAGTCGTCAAATCGCTGGAAGCGCTGGGGACGAACACCGTAGAAGGGAAGTCCCGCTCCCCCGTCTTCGATGACGAGTGTCGCCTCATGATCAGTGACGCCGAGCGTAACGCGAACGCTCGCGTCACTCTTGGTGTGACGCAACACGTTGTTCAAGGCGTTGCTCACTAGACGATCGACGAAGTCAGCGCGAGCGCGAAGGGTGACGCCGGCTTCGATGACGCTGGTGACCGACCGCTCCGGGTGGTCAGAGACGAAGTCGCTGACGCGAGTGCTCAGCAGCTCGCTGAGGTCGACCACCTGCTCGGCGTGGTGGGGAGCTTCTCTAAGCTCGGCGAGCAGAAGAAGGTCGCGAACGAGCTCTTCCATTCGCTCGACTTCACTGCGCATCCGCGCGACCGCACGAGCTTGCTGCTCCTCGCTCGCCCTTCCGCTCGCCAAGAGTTCGTTGTAGCCCTTCACGACGGTGAGAGGCGTGCGCAGCTCGTGCGACGCGTCATCGATGAACTGCTGCATGACGTTCGCGTTCTGCGCCTCGAACGCGACGCGTTCCTTGAGGACCTCCACCATGATCACCAGGGCCTCTCTCAGATCCTTGAGGTCACGGCTTCCCTCGCTCACTGGCGCGGAGCCCGTCTCTTCGCCGCCCGCGACGTCGCCGGCGTACTCGATGAGCTTCGCCATCGTCCGTAGGTCGCGGCGCATCACCTCACGTGCCAGCACCAGTCCGAGCAGCGCGATCACCACGGCGGCGCTCGCGACGAGCAGAGCGAGATGCTGCTCTTGCCTCTTGATTCCCGACGTCGAGCCCGCGACGACGAGATAGTCGCCTCCGCCAATGTTGAGTGAACGAATCTGAAACCCGGGCAAGTTACTCACGCCCACGACGCGCAAGAGCGACGACTTGACGTTGTCGATCGTCGGGTGACGCTTCAGCGCGCCCGTCGGTGTGTTCACTTGGGTGATCCCGCCGGACGGATCGATCACGTCGAGCGTCAAGGAGTAGCCCTCTCGCTGCACGACGTAGAGCGCGTTGTTCAGCGCGGTGTTGGGATTACGCAGACCGCTGTCGACAACGGAGTTGATCGAACTGTCGAGTTCCGCGTACTGAGCCCTCGAACTCTGCGCGACGGCGAACCAACCGACGGTGAAGGACACCAACAGGGTGAGCAGGAGAAAGAGGAGGGTGAGGCGTGTCGCAATCCTCACTGGCGAGCGGCCTGATCCACCAACTTGAAGCCCACACCTCGAATCGTGGTTATGGGGGCGAAGTCGTCGTGATGGATCTTGCGGCGTACGTAGGAGATATAGGTGTCGAGCACGGAGGTCTCGGAGTCGAAGTCGATGTTCCAGACTTGACGCAGCAGCTGCTCACGGGTGACGACGCGGTCTTGATGTTCGAGCAGCACTTCCAGGAGACGAAACTCTGTCGCCGAGAGTTCGACCTCCTTCTCGTCGAGGGTGACGACGTGGCGGTCGATGTTCATGGTGAGGGGTCCGCAGTTGAGTACGTGATCGTCGTTCTCGTCGATGCCCGTGCGCCGAAGTATCGCCGCCACCCTCAGGAGCAACTCATCGAGACTGAAGGGCTTTCGGACGTAGTCGTCCGCGCCCACGCGAAGTCCGCGTTCGACGTCGTCACCGGAGTCGCGCGCGGTGAGCATCAACACCGGCGTCTTGGTGTCGTGGGCTCGAAGCTTCTCGAGGAACTCGAATCCGTTCATCGTGGGCATGTTGATGTCCACGATGCACAGGTCCGCACTGCGCCGTCGCAACTGATCGAGTCCGTCGGCGCCGTTCGTCGCCGTCTGGACCTGGTAGCCGGCGTTGCCCAGTGCGTCCTGGAGCAGATCGCGAACCCCGGGTTCGTCGTCAATGATCAAGATCGTCGTCATTCGCGCACCACCATAGGGTGAGCGTACTGTGTGGCGCGGTGGTCAAGGGGGCTCTGAAGGGGCACTTCACAACGTTTCGACAGTCACTTCACAGTTCTTTCTTACTTTAATTCGGTACGCTTTATGCATGAGGAAGTTGGCTTCAAGAGGGATTATCGCGTTGGGTATCGTCGCCACGCTGGGTCTGAGCGCGCCCGTCCTCGCGTCCGCCGGTTCGACCGGCCAAGGTTCGACGACGACGTCCAAAGGAACCCACGAGACCGACGCCCAATACCTCGCGGCTCGCCACACCATCCAGGTTGATTTCCGTAACAGTGTCAACCTGGCAAAACTCACGTACCAGAACTCGCTCGCCGTCGCCACGACGTCGGCGCAGCGAAGCGCCGCGCGCCAGGTCTACGAAGCCGCCATCATCCAAGCCGCCACGACGCGCAGCGCCGCACTGACGGCACTTGGCCCCGAACCCGGAACTGGCAAGACCACCAGCGGAACTCGGTAGGTCGCTCGGCCCGAGGTGGCGCCGCTTTCGCGGCGCCTTTCGCTTACGAAACGCGATCGACCGCGATCAGCTCGTCGTGACCTCGACGTCCCACGCTTCGTCGAGCGGAGACCCGTTCACCTTCGTCGACGTGGCGAGACCCGTCGCTGATCGACACGCAGTGAAAGTAGAGGTCCTCGCCCGCGTCGCTGCGGACAAGTCCGTCACCTCGACGATCGTCGAAGGAGAGGACGAACCCGAGTACGTTCACGAACTCGCGAGTGAACCCTGGCGGAGCACGCTCACCATCTCCAACGCGCTGAGTGCCGCTTCGCGACCTTTGTTCGAGTCACCACTCTTCGAGCGTTCGAGAGCCTGCTCTACCGTGTTCACGGTCAGCACGCCGAAGATCACCGGCACTCGGGTGCTCAATTGGACGTCTTGGACGCCACGCGCGCACTCGCCCGCCACGATCTCGTAGTGACCGGTGTCGCCGCGAATAACTGCGCCCAGCGTGATCACCGTGTCGAACGGCTTCTCGCCGTCGGCGTAGGCCAAGGCCATGAGAGGGATCTCGAACGCACCGGGCACCCACCCGATCGAGATATCTCGTCGATCGACGCCCGCGTCCGTCAACGCACTGAGCGCGCCTTCGAGCAGACGCGTCGTGATGGCGCCGTTGAAGCGCGCGCAGACGATCGCGACACGCACGCCGGTAGCGCCCGTGCTTCCTTCGAGGTACTCGCCGGCGCGCGCGCGCAGACCTTCGCTGACGTCGGGGTCGAACGCCGTGTCCTTACTTGACGTCATCGAGTCCCTCGAGGAGATGGCCCATCCGCTCGCGCTTGGTACGCAGGTAATCGATGTTGAACGGTGTCGGGCTGCTCTCGAGGGGCACGCGCTCGACGATGTTCAGTCCGAAGCCTTCCAGTCCGCCGTACTTCACGGGATTATTGGTCATGAGACGCATCGAGGTGACGCCGAGATCAACGAGGATCTGCGCGCCCGTGCCGTACTGGCGAGAGTCGACCGGCAGACCCTGTTCGAGGTTCGCGTCCACCGTGTCGCGACCGTCTTCTTGGAGCGCGTAGGCACGGATCTTGTGCGCGAGGCCGATACCGCGGCCTTCTTGGCCACGCAGGTAGACGATCACGCCCGCGCCTTCGGCGGCCACCTTTGACAACGCCATTCGCAACTGCGGCCCGCAGTCACAGCGAAGCGATCCCAGTGCGTCACCCGTCAAGCACTCGGAGTGAACGCGCACCAAAAGATTGTCCACGTTCTCGATGTCGCCGTACACGAGCGCGATGTGCTGTTCGCCGTCGAGCACGCTCTCGAACACGTGGGCCTGGAACTGACCGAACTCGGTGGGCAACGACGACTCGGCGACTCGACGCACGAGTTTCTCGTGGCGACGGCGGTAGCGGATCATGTCGGCGATCGTGATGATGGGCAGCTCGTGGCGTTTCGCGAAGACCTCGAGTTCGGGCAGTCGAGCCATGTCGGACTTGTCATCGGTGACGATCTCACACAGCACGCCCGCCGGGTACTTCCCCGCCATCCGGCTCAGGTCGACGGCGGCCTCGGTGTGGCCGGCTCGCTCCAAGACACCGCCCTCTCGGTACCGCAAGGGGAAGATGTGACCGGGGCGATTGAGGTCGTTCGGACGTGTCGCCGGGTCGACCAGGGCGCGAATGGTGACGGCCCGATCGTGGGCGGAGATGCCCGTCGTCGTGCCGTGGCGGTAGTCGATCGACACCGTAAAGGCCGTGCGCTGGGCCTCGGTGTTCGCCACCACCATGAGCGGCAACTGCAGCTCGTCGGCGCGCTGGCTCTCAATGGGGGCGCAGATGACGCCCGACGTGAACTCGAGGAAGAACGCCATACTCTCAGGCGTCACGTCCTCGGCCGCCATGATCAGGTCGCCTTCGTTCTCGCGATCCTCGTCGTCGACGACGACGACCATGCCGCCGTTACGAATCTGCTCTATCGCCTCTTCGATCGTTGATAACGCCACTAAACCTCCACGTCAATGCGAATGTCCTGGCCGATCCGTCGCACGTCGACGATCCGACCTCGCCGTAAGGCTTCCATCGTAGGGGTCGAGAGTCCCCGCAGCGCCGCGAGCGTCCCCTCGCCGCCGGCGAACGCCGCGGCCTGATACCAGACCACGTGGTTCACGAGCCCGGCGTCGAGGAACGCG
>DASZIH010000047.1:0-9111 GCA_035949355.1 Acidimicrobiales bacterium | reverse complement strand
GTTTCGGCGAGCATGGCGATATGTGCCGGAAATTCATCGACGCTGCCCTGGTCTCCTGCCGTGGCGCCCGCGCGATACCTCGCGAAGACGCCTTGAAGAATGCAGGCCAACTTCCAATAACCGAATGCTTGATAGTAATGGACTTGACTGACGTCGAGACTCGTGTGACGCGCGTACGCGTTCAGTACCTGGTCACGCGTCGCGAAGCCTGGCGCCGTCGTCGGCGCGGCACCGAGGAGCGCCGCGGTGACGTCGCCCGCTTCGGACCAGTAGCAAAGGAGAACGCCGAGATCGGCCATCGGGTCGCCCAGCGTGCAGATCTCCCAGTCGAGGATGGCGCGAACCTTCCCTTCGTGGTCGAGCACGGTGTTGTCGAGGCGGTAGTCACCGTGGACGACTGCGACGCGCTGTTGCACGGGGATCGTGCGCGCGAGTTCGTCGCCGACCTCCTCGACGACGGTGGCGTGATCGACGCCTTCCACCCTCATCTGCTCGTACTGACCGCGCCAACGGCGAAGCTGGCGTTCGATGTAGCCGTCGTGGCGCGCGAGGTCACCGAGACCCGCCCCGTCAACGTCGACTTCGTGGAGTTGCGCCAACGTCGCGGCCAAATGGTCCCCGATCGACGCTCGGGTTTCGACCGGGAACGCCGCCTCGGCCTGGGCCCGGTCGCGCAGGATGGCCCCGTCGACGAACTCCATGACGTAGAAGGGCCGTTCGTTGACCTCCGGGTCCGTACAGAGTCCGAGTGGCCTGGCAACGGGGATGCCCTGGGGGAAAAGGGCGCTGATGATGGTGTGCTCGCGGACCATGTCGTGCGCCGTGGGCAGCACGTGACTCGTCGGCGGACGGCGCAGCGCGAAGGCGCTGCCCGCGGCGTCCGTCACGCGAAACGTGAGATTCGAGCGGCCGCCGGCGATCAGTTCGAAGTCGAGGGGGGCGACCGCGCCGACGTTTTGTACCATCCACGAAGTGACGTTGACCTCGTTCACGCCCGTCACCATACCCATAGTCGCCGAGGCTAACAGTGCTTCGTGACCCCTCTCGCGAAACGCGCCGACCGTTAGGCTGAAGCGCGTGAATGATGTCACCGACGCCACGTTTTCCACCGCCGTTATCGAGCGCTCGAAGAGCGTGCCGGTCGTCGTCGACCTCTGGGCGTCGTGGTGCGGCCCGTGCAAGACGCTCGGACCGATACTGGAGAAGGTCATCGACGAGACCGGTGGCGCCGTCGAACTCGCGAAGGTCGACGTCGACGCCAACCCCGAGATCGCTCAGGCCTTTCAGGCGCAGTCCATACCGGCCGTCTTCGCCATCAAGGACGGCCAGATCGTCGACACGTTCGTCGGCGCGCTGCCCGAAGCCGCCGTGCGCGAGTTCGTTGGCCGCTTGGCGCCCGGCGCGTCGAAGGTCGACCAGCTCGTCGGGGCCGGTGACGAAGCGTCCATACGTGAAGCAGTGGCGATGGATCCCACCAACGTCGACGCCGCCGTCGCGTTGGCTGACTTCCTTCGTCAAGACGACCGCCTCGACGAAGCCGAAGCGTTGCTCACGCCCTTCGCGCACGTGTTGACCGCGAAGACCGTGCTCGCACGGATCCGCCTCCAACGAAGTGGCGTGCGTCTCGACGGCGATCTCGACCTCACGCTCGAGCACCTCTTGGAACAGTCGTCGGCGAACGAAGATTCGAAGGGCCAGCTCCTCGAAGTGCTCGACGCCCTCGGGCCCGAGGACCCCCGCTACGTCTCGTTCCGGCGCCGGCTCGCGAGTCGCCTCTACTAGTGCCGGTGTACCGGCCCCCGGCGCCGCTGGTGGTGGCGCTCGGCCCTCGTCGCGTCGACGTCACGAACCGCGCGCTCGTCATGGGCATCTTGAACCGCACCAAGGATTCGTTCTACGCGCCCGCCGCCACGTACGACCTCGACGAGTTCTACGCTCGCGCGGAGGAACTCGTCGCTGACGGCGCCGACCTCCTCGACGTCGGCGGCGTGAAGGCCGGCCCCGGCGAAGAGGTGAGCGAGCAAGAGGAACTCGATCGCGTGGTGCCCGTCATTGGTGAGCTCGCGAAGCGTTTCGATCTCCCGATCTCGGTGGACACGTGGCGTGCCTCAGTCGCCAAAGCCAGCTTCGAGGCCGGCGCCTGCGTGGGCAACGACATCAGCGGTTTCGCGGACCCCGACTACCTCGCGGTCGCGGCAGCGGCGAAGGCGACCGTCGTCGCGACGCACATCCGACTCCGTCCCCGTGAGGCGGATCCGAACCCGCACTACGACGACGTGACCTCGACGGTGGCGGCGTTTCTCTTGGAGCGTCGACGCTGGGCCCGTGACGCCGGACTCGGTGACGAGCAGATCATCCTCGACGCGGGACTCGACCTCGGCAAGACGGCGGCGCAGTCGCTGGAACTTCTTCGATCGTCCGATCACCTCGCGGCGCTCGGATCGCCGCTCTTGTTGTCAGCGTCGAATAAGACCTTCCTCGGCGTGCTCTTCGAGCTCGGCGTCACGCAGCGCCGAGAGGCGTCGCTCGCCGCCACGGCGTTGGGCGTGACACTCGGTTGTCGTATCGTTCGCGTTCATGACGTCGCTGGAACCCTTCGGGTGCGCGACGTACTCGCGCGCTTGGCCGAGGCGTCGTGACGAGCGCGAGTGTCTGCGTCGTCGGCACCGACGCGACGATGGTTTACGACGCCGTGCACAACGTCATCGCGACCGCACTCGGCGATCTCGACCCCTCCTTCGCGTTGCAGGACTTCACCGCGAAGGACGTGACGTTGGGGACGGGGGAGTCGACCCTACCGCGCGTGATGGAGGCGCTCAACACCCCTCCCTTCTTGGTGGAGCGTCGCGTCGTCGTCGTGCGTGACGCCCAACTCTTGATCGCCGATGAAGTAGCGCAACTCGGCGCGTGGATGAACGAGCCGGCGCCCGGGACGATCTTGATCCTGGCCGTCGTGGGCGCCAAGTCGAATCGACTCGTGAAGCTCGCGGGCGACGTGGTGGAAGTCAACGTCGGCTCGCGCGTCGCCGATCGCGTCGCCTTCGTCAAAGAGAAGATGGACGAGTACGACGTGGTCATCGATCACGCCACGGCGCAGCGCGTCGCGGAACAGGTCGGCGACGACGTCGCGCGCGTCGACGCGTTGGCACGGACGCTGCAGTCCATCTACGGCACGGCGCCGCTCGTCTTCGCGCGACTCGAGCCCTACCTGGGTGACGCCGGCGACGTGCCGGTGTGGGACCTCACCGACGCGATCGACGCCGGCGACGCCACGAAGGCCATCGTCGTTGCGCGACGGATGTTGGAGTCGAGACGGCGCGCTGGTCTGCAGATCGTCTCGATGCTGCAGCGCCACTACCTCAACATCTCTCGTCTCGAAGGGAGCGACGCGAGGTCGAAGGAAGAGGCGGCGGCGATTCTGGGCATCAACGCCTTTCCCGCGGGTAAGGCGTTGCAACTCGCCGAGCGCCTCGGCGCCCCTCGTCTCGTGACCGCCGTGCACTGGATCACCGAGGCCGACCTCGCTTTGAAAGGTGGCGTCAGTTACGGCGGCAAGGACCTCGAGAGTGACCTGGACGTGACCGAACTGACGGTGATCGAGGTCTTGGTGGCGCGTCTCGCGCGCCTCAACTACGGCGCCCGAAGGCGCTGAACACGAAGGGTCTTCGTTAGCCTTCGCTGCGAATCGCGTTGATGCGCTTCATCAAGCCGCTCTTCTTGTTGGCGGCCTGGTTCTTGTGGATGACCTTCTTCGACGCGGCCATGTCAATGCGCTTGATCGCGACGCGCAACGCGGCGACTTCGTCCTCGGTGCCCACGGCGGCGACCGCGTTCTTGGTGCGGGTGCGCAGCTCCGACTTCACGGCCTTGTTGCGCTCGCGAAGCACCACGTTCTGCTTGTTGCGCTTGATTTGGCTTTTGATATTGGCCACGACTACAACCTCGTTCTCGGTGCGCGAAAACTCTCCGCGCGGGCCTATCGATGCTAGCAGAGGGCATGAGAAGCGCTCAACTTCGAGGAAATTAACCGCTGGCCGATAGCCTTAAGTGACCGTGGCAACTTCCTCATCATCCGTCGATTCCAGCAAAATCCGCAATCTCAGCATCATCGCGCACATCGACCACGGCAAGTCCACGCTGTCGGACCGGATCCTCGAGATCACCGGCGCCGTCGACCCGCGACTGATGCGCGCTCAGTATCTCGATTCGATGGACATCGAGCGCGAGCGCGGCATCACCATCAAGGCCCAGAACGTTCGCGTGAACTTCAAGGGCCACCTGATCCAACTGATCGACACGCCCGGTCACGTGGACTTCGGCTACGAGGTCTCTCGTTCGCTGGCGGCCTGCGAAGGGGCGGTGCTCCTCGTCGACGCGAGCCAGGGGATCCAGGCCCAGACGCTCGCCAACTGTTATCAGGCGCTCGAGCACAACCTCGAGATCGTCGCCGTCCTCAACAAGATCGACCTGCCCGCGGCCGACCCCGAGCGCTGCAAGGAAGAGCTCGAGCGTGTGCTCGGCATCCCGAGTGGCGAGATCCTCTCGATCTCGGCGAAGACCGGCCAGGGCGTCGAGGAGCTCTTGGACGCCGTCATCACGCGCATCCCCGCTCCCGTCGGTGACCCCGACGTACCACTGCGTGCCCTCATCTTCGACTCCTACTACGACCAGTTCCGCGGCGTCATCTCGTCGATCCGCGTCGTCGAGGGCACGCTGCACGACGAGACCCGGATCCGCATGATGAGAGCCGGCACGAACCACGAGCTCGAAGAGATCGGCATGCGCACGCCCGAGATGATCAAGGTCGCGCAGCTCGGTCCGGGCGAAGTGGGCTACGTCGTCGCCGGCATCCGCGACGTCGGTGGCGCTCGCTCGGGTGAGACCATCACCGAGGCGACGCACCCCGCCACGAAGGCACTCGAGGGCTACCTCGACCCCAAGCCCATGGTCTTTTGTGGGATCTACCCGATCGACGGCGACGACCTCGGGAACCTGCGCGACGCCCTCGACAAGCTCCGTCTCAACGACGCGTCCATCACCTACGAACCCGAGAAGTCCCACGCGCTCGGCTTCGGCTTTCGTTGCGGATTCCTCGGCCTCTTGCACATGGAGATCGTGCGCGAACGACTGGAGCGCGAGTTCAACCTGGCGATCATCGCGACGGCCCCGTCGGTCGTCTATCGGGCCTTTCTCACCGACGGCACGGAGATCCTCGTCGACAACCCGACGGACCTGCCCGATCCCAGCCGACTCGACCACGTCGACGAACCGATGCTCGACGTCACGATCCTCACGCCGTCGGAGTACTTGGGCGCCGTCATGGACCTCGGTCAGTCGCGTCGCGGCGAGATGTTGAAGATGGAGTACCTCTCCACCGAGCGCGTGGAGCTGCGCTACCGCATCCCGTTGGCCGAGATCGTCATCGACTTCTTCGACGCGCTGAAGAGTCGCACCAAGGGCTACGCGTCGCTCGACTACGAACCGGCCGGGTACGTCACCTCCCAGGTGGTGCGCGTCGACCTCCTCATCAACCACGAGCCGGTCGACGCCTTCTCCACCATCGTGCACCGCTCGAACGCCGAGGTCTACGGACGCAAGATGGCCGAACGGTTGAAGGAGCTCATCCCCCGACAGATGTTCGACGTGCCCATCCAAGCCGCCATCGGCGGCCGGGTCGTCGCGCGCCAGACCGTCAAAGCTCGCCGCAAGGACGTCCTCGCCAAGTGTTACGGCGGTGACATCACGCGCAAGCGCAAGCTCCTCGAGAAGCAGAAAGAGGGCAAGAAGCGGATGAAGAACTTGGGGCGCGTGGAAGTGCCCCAAGAGGCCTTCGTCGCGGCACTCAAGCTCGAGGAGTGATCGGCGAGGACGCCTAGGGCTGCTGGGGTGGTCTCACCGTCGCGGCGAGGCGGCGAGGTGTGAGCAGTTGATCTTCGAGGGTCTCGGCGTCGAGCGGGTGCGAGAGGAGAAATCCTTGGACTTCGCTCACGTCGCTCGCGCGAAGGAGGTCCATTTGATCGATGGACTCCACGCCCTCGGCGAGGGTCTTCAGTCCCAAGTCTCGGCCGAGTTGGATGAACGTCTTCACGAGCGCCCTCGACTCATCGGACGACGACATCGCCCCCGTGAAGGACTTGTCGATCTTGATGCAGTCGACGGGGAACTGGCGCAGGTGGCTCAGCGACGAGTAGCCCGTGCCGAAATCGTCGATGGCGACACGCACGCCGAGGTCCCTGATCGCCTGGAGGCGGTGGACGACCGCGTCGACGTCCAACATGAGCGCCGTCT
This sequence comes from Acidimicrobiales bacterium, assembly GCA_035949355.1. Classification (GTDB taxonomy): domain Bacteria; phylum Actinomycetota; class Acidimicrobiia; order Acidimicrobiales; family RAAP-2; genus RAAP-2. The sequence goes on along the minus strand of DASZIH010000047.1, from coordinate 2,823 downwards.
CGGTCATCTCGATGATGAGCGAATGGGCGCTCAGACGACTCACCCGCAGGGCGTGACTGATGTCGTCGACGAAGAGGTCGCTGTCGAGTTGGCGCGCCGAGACGTTGACCGACACGTCGAGCGTGTCGCCGCGCGCGTGCCACGTCGCCATCTGGGTGCAGGCTTCAACGAGGACCCACGCGCCGACTTCGCGGATGTTGCCCGTTCGTTCGAGGATGGGGATGAAGTCATCGGGCTGGATGACACCTTCGCTGGGGTGGCGCCAACGCAGCAGCGCCTCCACACCCACGATGGAGAGATCCTCGAGATTGTAGATGGGTTGGTAGACGAGGAAGAACTGTTGGCCCGACATCGCGGAGCGCAAGTCGAACTCCAGAGAGATACGTCGTCCGACGTCGTTCTGCATCTCTTGACTGAAGATGACGAATTGGTTCTTGCCCGCTCCCTTGGCCTGGTAGAGCGCGACGTCGGCGTCGCGCAAGAGCTCGCCGCCGTTTCTTCGGTCACCGACGGCGATCCCGATGCTCATCGTCACCGTGAGCGGCGTCAGCGCGCCCTTGATGTCGAAGGGATGGCGCATGACGTCGAGAAGTCGGCGCGCGACGAGGTCGGGACCGATCTCGTCCTTGCCACCGTCGATGAGGATGACGAACTCGTCGCCGCCCATGCGCCCGATCGTGTCGGCGCCGCGCAGCGTACTCTGCATTCGCTCGGCCACGGAGATGAGGAGATCGTCGCCGGCCTCGTGGCCGAGCGAGTCGTTCACGTTCTTGAAGTCGTCGAGGTCGACGAACAGGGCCGCGCCTCGGGTTCCCGCTTCGCGATTTCGCTCCAACAACTGTTCGATGCGCTCGACGATGAGGGCCCGATTGGGAAGGCCCGTGAGCGAGTCGTGCAGGGCTTGGAACTGCAGCTGCTCGGTGCGTTCTCCGACGAGCAGCATCGAGCGGGCCCTGCCCGTGCCGAGAAGGAAGATCACGACACCGAGCAGCGCGCTGAGGGCGATCCCACCGAAGAAGATGAGCGACGCCGAGCCGTTGCCCAAGAGTCCGTCGGGACCACGAGCGCCGTACGTCGCCACGCTCCAGCCGTCGTGGAGGTTGACAGAGGTGGTGCGCGCGTCCTTCGGCGCCGTGCCGCTTCGAAAGATCAGCGCGGGCGCGAGGCTGTCGAAACTGAGGGCGACCGCGGTACCGGGGTGACCCGTGAGCGCCGTCTTGAGTATGACGTTCGGGACGAGGTTGAGTCCGATCAACTCGATGAAGTCGCGCTCTCGAGCGGCGACGGTCGTCGGAACGCCGCCACCGCGATAGATCGGCGTCTCCAGCGCGATCGTCTCTTGGCCCAGGTACCGATAGGGGAGCACCAAGCTCTTGCCCGAGCTGCGCGGGGACGTGATGTACGAACTCGTAGGACCGACGCAGAGGTCGGTGCCCTTCGCGAGGACCTGCGCGCCGGGTCGCGAGAGTCCGATGGGCGACAAGCAGTAGTAGGGCCGCTTGCCCGCGGGTGTCACGCTGAAGGGTCTACCGAGGGCGAGTGACGCACGCCGGGCGTAGGCGGGCAGTTGGGCCGCGGTCACGTAATCGATGACGCCGAGACCCGTCAGGTCGGGATAGTCGCGCAGCACGTGGAGGTTCTTCGACCAGGCCGTGAACTGCCGTTGCGTGGCGTCGGGATTGCCCATGAGGAACGACTCGGTGCTCTTGATGAGGTCCTGTTCGTGTTGGATCGACGTCTTGAGGGTCGAGGCGATTTCGCTCGACGACGCGAGAAATGCTCGTTCGTTCCTCTGACTGATCGAGTTGGCCACGGCACGTGCACCGAGATCCGATCCCAGGGTGCCGAGGAGAAGGAGGACGAGCGCGGCGAGGGCCCACATCATCAACGACTTGGAGGGTCTTTTGCGTAAAGCCATGCCCGCGTCGTCACTCACGGGAAGTCCCTTGCCACATATCTCTACGCTTCACTGCCTATCGCTTGGTACGCACCAAGTCTTCCAAGCGAATAGCGACAGTCGGACTATTCGTACCCAACGGCGACCCACAAATGAGGGCGCGACGGGATCGCGACCACGTAGACCGCTCAGTAGCCCGTCGTACCGTCGATCAATTCGCGCAGCAAGTCGGCGTGACCACAGTGTCGGGCGTACTCCCCGATCATGTGCACGTAGATCCAGCGGAGATCGACCGCACGACCTCGACGGGGCTTCGTCGCCACCTCGTCCAGTGCGTGACCCTCGCTCAGCTCACGTGACACCCTGACGGCGTGCAGGTAGAGGTCCATGACCTCTTCGAGCGCGTGACTGTCGAGGTCGTTGAAGTCGGCGTCGCGGTCTCCTTCGGTCTTGTAGTACTCGACGGGGTCGTGTCCCGCGAAGGTGGTGTCGAACCAGACCTGCTCGACGAACGTCATGTGGCGCACGATCCCCAAGAGGGAGAGTCGAGACGACGCGACGGGACGCTCTTTGAGCTGCGCGGCGCGCAGACCGTCGCACTTATGAAGGAGCGTGGCGCGAAAGAAGTCGAGCCAGGCGTCGAGTTGGGCCTTCTCCTCACCGGAGGCGGGCACGTTCGGTCGTTCAGGGGCGCTAAAGGTCTCCACGCGCCCACAATAGACACGCGTCCGAGGAGTGGTTAGCACTCGGTAAAATCGAGTGCTAACAAGGAGAACGTATGGCCCGGCGCGTGAAGACCCCAACTCAGCCCAAGAGCAACCTCGACGCACGTAAGGCGACCATCTTGGAGGCCGTCGTCGTTGAGCACATCGACACCGCCCAGCCCGTGGGCTCCTCGTCGGTGGCCCACAACGCCGACCTCGCGG
>DASZIH010000046.1:0-41106 GCA_035949355.1 Acidimicrobiales bacterium | reverse complement strand
GTGGTTTTGAACGACGTTTGAGCTTTGTGCCGTGACCGCCCAGTACATGATGGCCCCCACGGCAGCTGAAATTCCACTTAACACCATTCCGGGTAGTCCCATGGTTCTGTTTCCTTTCATCTGTCTCCTGGTTATTGAAACCAGCACGACGACGAACGTTCGACATCGCCGCACTCACCATTTTAAAACTCGTGCAACACGTCGCAAAATCAAATACGGAGTACTCACGTTTTTCGTTTCACGCAAAATGACAAAAATGTCATACGCGCATTTCCGTTGTGAAATCAGCGCAATGACGTTACGCGACGCGCATCAGAGATGTCACTGCGAAATGACGCGTCCCAACTCTTTGTTACTTCTAAGAAACGTATCGATGCCGCGACCTTTCTCGTCGAGTGATCATGATCGGTGACTATGACGTAGCCGCCTCAGCGACTTCGACACGGGGCTTGACGATGAGCAGACGCGCGAGCGGGCGCGGGAACCACCAATTCACTCGACCGAACAGAACGACCATCGACGGCACGAAGAGCGCCCTGATGATCGTGGCGTCCAGGAGGATCCCGATGCCGAGTCCCGTCGCCATGATCTTCACGTCGGTCAACGGGGCGGACGCCAAACTGACGAACGCCAGGAACAAGATCAACGCCGCACTCGTGACCAGTCGGCCAGTTCGCGCGAGCCCTTCGACCAGTGCTTCTTTGGTGGAACGACCACCGTCGTACTCTTCACGCACCCGAGTGAGGATGAAGACCTCGTAGTCCATCGAGAGACCGAAGAGGAACGCGAACACCGAGATGGGGACCCAGAAGGTGATCGCTCCGGTCGCCGGGATGCCGAAGATCGGCGAGGACAGATGACCGTCCTGCCAGAACCACGTGAGGATCCCGAACGTCGCCGCGAGTGATAGCACGTTGAGGACCACCGCTTTGATCGCCAGGACCACGGATCGAAGCGCCCGCGCGAGCAACAAGAAGGTGAGCAGAGCCAAGACGAGCAACATCAGCGGAACGTTGCCGTAGACGGCCGAGGTGAACGCCTGCTGGCCGGGACCTTCACCCGTCACACCCACGACGCCCGCCCTGTTGTTCAGCACTCGTTCTACGTTTCGTGAAGGAGCCAGCGTCGCGCTGTTGACAGTCTCTATCGTCGGGACCACGATGACGTCGGACTGACCGGCGATGGTTCCGGAGCTTCCACTCGGCAACGTGACCATCGCGACGCCCGAGACGGACTTCAGCGCGGCGACAGTCGCCTTCGCGCTCGACGAGTGCACGAGCACTTCCATGGGCGTGATGACGCCGGCCGGAACTCCCCCCGCGAGCAACGTCTGGTACTGGTGGTGGGCCGGGCCACTTTGGGCCTCGGACTGAGCCGACGTCTGTCCGACGCGCAGGTGCAAGACGGGGAACGTGGCCACGCCGAGCACGAGCACCGCGGCGATGACGCCGATCCAAGGACGTCGAGCGATTCCCCTCGCCCACGCCGTCCACCCTCGGCTCGCGTTCGCCTCGTTGCGAAGTCGCGGCCAGTCCCAGCGAGGTCCCACGCTCGCGAGGATCGCGGGCAGGAGCGTGAGAACGACCGCCACCGATACCAGGGGAATCAACATCCCGCCGAGGCCGGTGCTTCGAAGAAACGGCACCGGGAGCACGATGAGCGACATCAAGCCAATCGCGACGGTCAGACCTGAGAGCAGGACCGCGTGGCCCGCAGTCTGCATCGCGGTGACGAGAGCGTCCTCGTTGGAGTTGCCCCGGGCTCGCTCCTCGCGCCAGCGCGTCACGAGAAGGAGCGAGTAGTCGATCGCGACACCGAGTCCGACGAGCGAGACCAAGAACTGCACGATGAAGGACACCGTGGTGACGTACGAGAGTCCGAGGAGCAAGAGGAACGTAGTGAGGATCGACACCGACGCGATCAACAGTGGCAGGAGCGCAAGAAACGACGCGAAGACGAAAGCCAACACCGCGAGCGCGCCAACGCCGGCGACCAACGTTTCGATGAGGACGCTCGGGCCCTTGGATGAACCGCCCGAGCTCAGGGCCGCGATGCCCGTTAATCCGACGTCGTCGTTCGGCAACGCCTTGGCGACGCTGCTCTCGACGGCGTTCACGCGCTTGTCGGCACCGAGCCCGTTGTTAGGTGGCGCGAACAGGTACGCGAAGGTCGTTCGTCCGTTCGACGTGACAAAACCGGCGTCGTTCGTATTGGCAACGTCGACGAAACGAACCTCGGGATTCGCGCGATGCGCGGCCGAGAACGCGGCAGCGATCGTGGTGCGATCGCCCTTGATGCTCTGTCCAGGAGCGACGGTGACGACGAGGACCGCGGGCGTGGTGTTGCCGCCGTTGCCGTAGAGGTGCATGATCTTCACCCCCGTCTCGTAGGCGGGCTGTCCCGGGAGTGAGAAGTCGTAACTCAAGCGGCTGGTGAGTTGCGACGCCGCGTACCCGCCGGCGACGAAACACAAGAGCCACGCGAACATCACCTTGCGGCGGTGGCGGATCACGGTGCGGGCCAGACGTCGAAGCGCGGATGTTTCTCGGGGTTCTACGAGCATTTGTCGATATCCTTCGGTCCAGAACTAATCACGTTCGAATAGTTCTATCACGAATGTTTCTAGGATACAATGAGATATGGACCAAATTCCGCCCGACGCAAAGTTCCCCTTCCAAGGCACCCTCGAGGGCGGCCGAGCTCAATCGGTGTGTTTCACGTTGTCCCAACTCGGTCTGGAGAACGCTCGTCAGTTCGGGGACCTCGTCGGCGCACTCGGACTCGAGCCACGACACTTCGCGGTTCTGCGCACCGTGCACGGTGATGAGGGCCAGTCTCAGCAAGTCATCGGCGACCATTTGGGAATCCCGGCGAGCACGATGGTCGCGATCGTCGACCACCTCGAAGGTGCCGGTCTTCTCGAGCGACGACTACGCACGTCGGATCGACGCACGCGCACGCTGCACCTCACTGAACGCGGCGCCGCGCTGCAGGCCGAAGCGTTCGCCGCGGCGATGCAACAAGAAGCACGAATCTGCGCGGGCCTCGAGCCCGAAGAGCGCGAACAGTTACTCGGGTTGCTTCGCCGAGTGTCAGAGAATCTCGGTGTGTCGGCGAGCATGTTGCCCGACCGAGGGAGTGGTGTTCGTCCGCAACAGTTTTAGGTGATTGCGTCGCGCGCAACTCCTAGGGCCTCGAGTGGTTACGAACCCTGCGCGCTCTTTGCGAGCACGTCCTTCATGAGTTCGGCGTCGCTCTCGTACACGTGAGCAGATTTGACGATCAGCGTGAGAGTTCCCACGTCGCTCGAGGTCTCGTCAGCCACTCGCTGTTGCAGGTGCGCGAGCTCGACCAAGTTGGCGAAGCCCTTGGTCCCAAAGTCGATACTGTGCGCGAACACGACCAGCGCCAAACGTCGCTGGACAATGAAGAAGTCCAGCAAACTGACGCAAGGAATGTAACTCGTGTCGGTCAGCGGCTGGAGCGTGGTGATCGTCGCGTTTCGAGACGAGGGATCCCTTCGAAGATGCTCGACGACCCACTCAATTTGGTTGAGACCTCGATGTTCGTAGTCGTACAACCGAGTGGCGTAGCTGTCGGCGTCTCCGAGTGCGGCGACGCGAGCCGGATCGGTGAAGTTCAGGTGCATCCACGCGAGGCGCTGCGGGTCCGCAAAGCGACCAATTATCGAGTCGTCCGCGCGCGGCGACGTCACGTGCAGCGTGGTCATGAGCACTTCGCGCATGGCGAGCCCGTCGTACGCTCCGGGTTCACCATCGTCGAGAATTCTTGAAGCGACGCTGAGCCACGCCTCACCGATGGTTCGCGTCTTCAGCCGAAGGTTTGACGCTTCGCTATCCGGCTTCGTCTCGGGCGAATGGTTCACCGACGAAGTCTAAATCCGGCGTTCGCCGAGGCGTTTGAGCGTCAGGTCATGCCGGTCACGCGCAGCGTGATGTTCACTCGCCCGGTCTCGAGGCCGCATTCCTTGGGCGCCGTCCCGGGAAGGATCTTCGTGACTCCGTGATACGCGAGTCGGGAGGCTCCTCCAAAGACGAACAGGTCGCCGGAGCACAGCGTGACGTCTTCATACGGGAGATTTCGGTTCTCCGTGTTCCCGAAACGGAAGAGGCAGGTGTCGCCGATCGACAGTGAGACGACGGGCGCGAGCGAGCGTTCATCCTTGTCCTGGTGCATTCCCATTCGAGCGTCGTCGTCGTAGAAGTTCACGAGTGCGGTGTCGGGCGTGTAGTCGTCGCCCGCGCTCGCGTCGCCCCCGACGTCAACGAGAGCCCGCCTCGCAAGACGGATCATCCAGTCCGGGAAGTCGAGGACGCGATACCCGTTGACGTCCGTCGCCTCGCGCGTGTACTTGTACGGCTGCCAGTGCCAGCCCAGACAGACCGTGCGAACGGACATCTCGTGGCCGCGGACCTTCGCCGATCGCAGTGGCACCGGCCCCCTCTCCCAGTCGCGAAACTGACGTACGATCCACCGCTGTTCAGCGGCGCTCAGCCAGCCCGGTACGTGCGTCGCCCCCGGCGCTACCTCCCTGCGAGGTCTTTTGAAGAAATCATCTGAGAACAGCGTCGTCACGGTTCCACCTTTGACGAGGTACTCACGCAGCACTTTCTAGACTCAACAGCGCCGCTTTCACGTCGAGGCCGCCCAGGTAGCCGCCGAGCCCTCCATCCGTGCGTAGCACCCGATGACACGGAACGACGATCGGTAAGGGGTTCGTGGCGCACGCCGTGCCCACGGCGCGCACGGCCTTGGGATTCCCGACGAGAGCGGCGACCTGCTTGTAACTCTCCGTCGTTCCGTACGCGATAGAAGAGAGAAACTGCTGAACGAGAAGGCGAAAGCCGTTGGAAAGCGAGAAGTCGAGCGCGAGATCGAAGGACGTGCGTCGACGATTGAAGTACTCGTCGATCTCGAACGCGACGACGTCCAGCCTCTTTGGCGACTTCAAGACGCGTGAGCTGAACTCACGGCTCAGATCGTTGACGACCTTGTCGAGACCCTCGGTCTCGAACCCGATCCGAAGAAGACCTCGCTCCGTCGCCGCCAAGAGCAGGGTGCCCACGGGCGTGTCGATGGTGGTGTACGCGACGTCCAGGATGTTCGCTCGGATGGCCGAATCCTCCAGTCGCCGGTGCAACCCTTCTAACGTTCCCGGACGGGGACTGGTCAACGCGTGGAGGTCGGAAATGACCTGCTCGGTAGGGGTTTCGCGGTTCATAGTCACGCTCCTTTGGACTCGACGGGGATGAACGTCTTTCGTAGGTTCTGTATTCCATCGGCTGCGGCGCGGCGTGCGGCGTCGGTCGTACCTCCGATGATCTTGGCGACCTCGACATACGGCAAGCCACCTAGGTAGTGATACGCCACCGCGTGTCGCTGTCGGTCGGGTAACGACCGAATTGAATCCCACAGCTCGCGTTTCGTCGAGTCCGACATCGAGACGTTCGCGGACGCTTCGACGGCGACGTCGCTCGAACTGTCGATCCGCTTGTAGTGGCGAACGATGTCGATGGCCTTGCGATGCGCGATCGTGACCAACCATGCTTCGACGTTGGCGTTGTCGGGAAGTTCCGGGTACGTTCGAAGGGCCGAAAGAAACGTCTCCGACCACGCGTCGTCGGCGTCCGCTGGACCGACGACCGCCCGACAGACGCGGAACACCGTCACCGAGTGAACAGCGACGACGTTCTCGAAGGGCATCTTCATATCCATTGCTTAGTAGACGTCGTGACGACGTCTTTCGTGAGGTCCCAATCACGTTTCTTCACCATCGCGTGGTCCCGGCTCCCCCGCCCCCGTACGTCGACGAACGTCGCGGGACGCTCACGTGTCCTTTTGAGCCGAACGGCGGGCGCCGAAGTGAATCAAGTGACTGCTGTGCTCGCTCTTCGCCGCTCTGGCAGGACGACCAACCAGTCCGGCACGCGAGAAGTTCACTCGAGTTCATCATCAAGTGGCGCTGATCAGGTACTACGTACTCGTCTCAACGCAGCCACTCGAAGAATCCCGGCAGAATGGCGTCGCGACGTCGGCGAGGAAATCGGAGAGTTCGTCGGGCAAAACCATCTCGACAAACCTTCAAGTGAAGGTTGAGGTGTTGAATTCTTAGTTTCGAGGAGGACCCGGGACCGACCGTTCGTCCCCCGACGCGAAAGCGCACGACGCAAAACCTCGCGATCTCGCGTCTCGCGCGTTTCAAACATCAGATGACTGAACAAATGCACTCGCCGCCAGACACTATCTGACGTCAATGAAATTTTTTGTATGAATTGATCGACGCGGAGACGACCGTTTCTCATTCAAAACGACCCAACAGTTCGAACGTCACGATGATCGACGAGTACGACTCTCTCGCTCGCTGCAACGTCATGACAAATCAATCTTCCAAATGGGTTTCTTAGACAAGATACGTACTCGCCACTGTTACGGTGACGAGCAGATGCGTAACTCCTCCACACCGTTGCCACAACCTCGATGGCGATTGCGCGCAATTCTCGCCGTCGCGCTTCTCGCACTACTGCTCACCGGGTCGGGATTGGAGCTCTCAAAGAGCAGACCAACAACAACGACGACGACGACGACAGTTACAGTCTCAACGACGTCGACGACCTCTTCTTCCTCCTCTACGTCAGGACCGACGACGACGACGACTCCCCCAACGACGGCGACGTCAACGCCGGCGCAGACGCTCGTTTCCGTGCCACTCTCACTCAACGAACCGTCGCGGGGCTGTGGATTCGTGATGCAATCCGGTGCCAACCCAAACCCGCCTCCGTCGACGACATCGACCACGTCGTCGTCGACTCTGCCTGCGTCGATTTCCCCCACGTCGAGCACGTCAACCACGTCGACAACGAATGTTCGAACAACGACGACGACGCCACGTCATCTCCCGATCAGCGTGATCGGTCACTGCAAGGTTCTCGAGATCGGCGACTCACTCGGAAATGACCTGGGATGGGGACTCGCGCGTGAGATGGCGTCATCGCACGCACTCACTCTCGTGCAGAAGGACAAGTCCGCCTCCGGTCTCGTCACGTCGTGGTTTTACGATTGGCACCAACACTTGAAGACGATGTTGAAGCAGTACCGCCCCGACCTCGTCATCGTTTGCGTCGGGGGCGATGACGAACAGGGAATGAAAGTCCACGGCAACGTGTACGGCTTCGACACGCCTCAGTGGCGCGCCCGGTATTCCACGCTGATCAGGCAGATTGACACCATGACGACGCGAGCCGGAAGTTACGTCTTGTGGGTTGGCCTACCGGTGATGAAATCGAATATCTACAACGAGGGCGTGGCGACGCTGAACTCGCTGTACCGCTCGGTGGCGATCACCGTCCCGGGCGTGACGTTTCTTCCTTCATGGTCGCTCTTCACGAACACGCACGGTCAGTTCGAGATGGCCGGTCCCGTCAATCGCGTTCGGACGCTGCTTCGAGCACCTGACGGAATTCACTTGAGCTACGTGGGAGAGAACGTGTTCGCCACCTTTGTCGCGAACGAGATCGCGACGATCTACCACGTCGAGCTCCGTCCGTCCCAACCGGAGAACATCACGAAGTAGGTCGTCGCCACCTCGTCGCGTCACGAAACGTGCGCGAGACGACCGATCAACAAGGTCGCGTTCCACGAAAGCGCGACGCAAATGAGTAGCAGCAGTGCCGTCGACCAACCGTCTCGGCTCAGGCGTCGCGAATGTCGAATCGGGTTCTCGACGAAGTGATACGAGAGCACCGCGCAGGCGGTGGCCCCGGCCACTTCGATGACCCGGGCCATCGGTGACGAGAGCGGGTGAACGAGTTGCAGCGGCAACATCAGCCAGGGATAGTGCCAGAGGTACAGCGAGTACGAAATGTCGCCGACGTAGCGAAGGGGTCGCCACGACAACCACGACGCCGGCGCTCCCTTCACGCTCGCCTGTCCCGTCCAGAGCAACACCGCGCTCGCCGCGCAGGGCCACCACGCGAGCACCCCGGGAAAGGCGCTGTTGGCGTTGAGGCGCCAGACCGCGGTACCGAGAACGATCACCGCGACCACGGCGAGGGCCGAGTTCCAACGAGGACTGCGTCGAGCCCACGCCGCAGGGATGACCGCGACGAGCCCGCCGAGCGCCAACTCCCAGAATCTCGTGAAGGGCGAGTAGTACGCCTGGACGGCGTTGAGCGGCGTGAGGTGGAACGACCACCACCCGGAGACGACGATCGCCGCAATGAGAAAGACGGCGAGGGCCAGCTCACGGTAACGGCGCGGAGTGATCCAGGTGAGGGAGAAGACGACCAAGGGGTAGAAGAGGTAAAACTGCTCTTCCACCGCGAGTGACCAGTAGTGGGTGACGAGTGACGGCGCGACACCCGGAATGAAGTAGTTGCTCCCCGTGTTGATGAGTCTGAAGTTCGCCGCGAACATCGACGCCCATCGAACGTCACCGAGTAACTGTGATTCGAAGTTGACGCCGAGAAGGAGATACGCGGCGACCACCGTCACCACCAACGTCAACGTCGCCGCCGGCACGATCCGGCGAATCCGCCGTGCGTAGAAGTAGGCGAGATTCTGTCGGATACTTCGCGACGGTTGACGAAGGAGCAGACCCGTGATGACGAAGCCACTTATCACGAAGAAGATGTCGACACCGACGTAGCCCCCCTCGAGTCCGGGGACCGCCGCGTGGACCAAGACGACGAGCACGACGGCAACCGCGCGAAGCCCCTGGATATCGGGGCGAAACGACCCGCGACCCTCGACGACCCCGTCCGTTGCCGAGACGACGGGTCGGCGTTCTTCGAGTGACAGGTCCCAGACCACGAAATCGACAGTAGCCCTCGGGATCCGTCGACAAAATAGCCTTCGTCGTACAGAAACACGTTCGCTCGACTGCGTCGTCACGAGACCTTTGTCGCGTCACCACTTGGGGTCGTCGAGGTGCTTCTTCCCCCTTCGATCGCTTACGAGCGCTTGACCCTCCCGCGCAAGGCGGCAAAACAGAGGGTCATGCTGATCAGCGCGACGATGCCGACGGCAAGGAGCGCTTGTCCGAGGGGCACCCAGACGGCGCCACCTCCAACTTCAAGCGACCGCAGTCCTCCCAACAGATACGTGACGGGATTGAACTTCGCGACTGTGCTCAACCAGCCCGAAAGTTGACTTCGCGGAACGTAGGACGAGGTCAGAAATAAGAAGGGGAAGAAGAGAAGGAACGTGGAGTTCACCGCAGCCGGGTTTCCCGTCTTGAGAGCGATGGCGTAGCCGAAGCCGGCGAAGGCCAAGCTCCACAGTGAGGACAGCGCGATGAACCCGAGGACGCCTAGCGGGCCGCCGTGGAACCGAACGCCCAAAATGAAACCCAGCACGAGGATCGGGACCGTCAAGACAGCTGCCACGCTGACGTCGGCCACCATGTGCCCCACCAGTATCGCGGTCCGTCGAACCGGCGTCAGGAGAAGTCGGTCGAAGTACTTGCTCTGGATGTCCAGCACGAGTGCGGGAGCGCGTGACACGCCAGTGACGCCCAAGAGGATCGCCGTGGCTATCTCGAAGGAGGTGTAGCTGAAGTGCGGTATCGACGAGGTCACTTTCTTCAGTGTCGCGATGTTGACGACGAAGAAGAACAGCGCGATGAACACCGGTGGGACAACGGACGTGACGTCTCGAGGCACGGCCCGCAACGCCCGACCAGCGATTGACGACAAGTCACGGAAGATTCCCGCGGGACGGGCGCCAATTACTGCGCCCGAGCCTTCGGATCGGAGCGAGTCAGTGGTAGTTGTCATGAACTTTCCTCCTGGGCGTCCGCGCGCTCGATATGGGTCCCCGTAAGTTCGAGAAACACGTCATCGAGTGTCGGGGTGCGAAGGGTGAGCTCACGGACGACGACGTTGGTACCCGCGAGCGCCACCGCGACGGGACTTATGGTCGCAGATCCGGTACTCGTCGTGATCACCAACTCTCCCGCGTGTGCCTCCACGTTCTGGACCCCGGGTACGGTCGAGAGTGCGGCGACAGCGTCGCTCGTGTCCCCCTCGACGCGCACGAGAATGAGGTCTGATCCGACGGCCTTCTTGAGGTCCGTGGGGGTCCCTTCGGCGACGATCTTGCCGTCGTCGATGATCCCGACCCGGTGCGCCAGTTCGTCGGCTTCTTCCAGGTACTGCGTCGTGAGGAAGATGGTGATGCCCAGCTCCTGGTTGAGTCTGCGGACCTCCGACCACACTTGAAGGCGACTCACCGGATCGAGCCCGGTCGTGGGCTCGTCAAGGAACACGATCTCCGGATTGTGGATGAGCGCCGCGGCCAGATCGAGACGACGCTTCATTCCCCCTGAGTACGTGCCGATCATCCGGTCGAGGAAATCGCCCAGGTCGATCATCTCCGCGAGCTCGCTCACTCGTCGTTGTATCTCGCGCCTTTTCAATCCATAGAGACGACCTTGCAACGAGAGGAGTTCTGAACCCGTTTGCTTCGGGTCGAGCGCGGCCTCTTGAAGCGCCACGCCGATGCGCAGCCGCACCTTTGCGGGATCGGACTCGACGTCAAATCCGGCGACGGTCGCGCGTCCGCCCGTCGGGGCCAGGAGCGTACACAACATGTGCACCATTGTCGACTTACCAGCACCGTTCGGACCGAGAAAACCGTAGATCTCCCCTTTGGGGATCTGTATGTTCACGCCGTTCACTGCGCGCACGTCGCCGAAGTGCCGCACGAGGTCGTGGGTCACGATGGCGTCGACCTCCGACACGTTCGACCTTCCTAGGGAGTGCGGGGACGGTTCCTGGTGGTCAGTCATTTCCTCTTCGATCATTCGACTACTGACGGAGGAACGATGGAACTCATCGGCCCAGTTGGCACATTCTTCTTACTGCGTGACACCAGTTACTGCGACTCGTCCAACGCGAAAGTCGCCCGCGAGGGAGTTTCCATAGAACGCGATACTAACGAGTGGCTGTGACACCGTTGGGAGCCGCCCGACGGCGGTCATCTGGAGAGGCGAATCGTGTCGCACGCGTCCTCGAGCGGACGTCAAGTGGCGAAGCGCCGTGGCGCCGGAGGAGGGCCTACGGCTTCTCTCGCAAATCGAGCTCCATGTATCGATCGGGGTTGGCGACGGGCGTGAACCCGATCCTCCGGTAGACCTCGTGCGCGTCTCTGGTGGCGATGAGAAAGCGCACGACACCTTGTTTCGCCCAGAGATCCACGACCTCGCCGACCATCCACGTCGCGATCCCCGCGCCGCGGTGACCCTCATCGACGAACACGTCACAGATCCAAGCGAACACGGCGTCGTCCGTTACGACCCTCGAGCACGCGACCAACTTTCCCTCGCCGTCAACGACACCGTAGAGATAGGAGTGCTCGATGGATCTCTCGACGGCGTCGCGAGTTCTGCCGACCGCCCAGTACGCGTCGTTCATCAGCCACTGGGCGACCGTGTCGGTTGAGATCTTCGCGATGTCGTCAGTCAGGCAGAGTTCGCCACGGTACGTATTCACTCAAGTTCCATCCGTTCTGTCAACGATCGAGTCCAGACCAATGTACCGAAGCTGCGTCGATTCAAAGAGCGCGATTCGGTCCGAGAAGATCCCACCGGTTGCCGAAGAGGTCGCGAAAGACGACGACCCTCCCGTACGGCTCGTCGCGCGCCGTAGTCAAGAATTCAACACCGGCGTCCTGCATCCGATCGAACGCGGCGTCGAAGTCATCGACGCGCAAGAAGAAGCCGACGCGACCACCAGTTTGATTACCAATGACGTTCGCCTGTTCGTCGCCGTCCGCCTGCGCGAGAAGGAGACCGGTCACACTGTTCGGAGGACGAACGACGACCCATCGCTTCGGCTCGCCATCGTTGGTCAGTGACGGAGAGTCCTCGACGAGCGTGAAGTCAAGTACGTTCACGAAGAAGTCAATGGCCTCGTCGTATCCCGGGACCACGAGCGTGACAAGTTCAATCTGCATACTGCAAAGGTAGCCACGCGAGCGAGGCGAGACGAACCCGCTGCGAGGCCAACGCTGATGATGGGACCGCCAAGACGTCGAGTGTTGAGGACTCCACTACCGAAGTGGAGCGAAGATCGAGTGGCTAGCTTGAGCTCGAGGCGACGGCGAAGATAATGACCGCGATCAGGGTGGCGGCTCCGACCCAGCCCAGGACGATGCCGGCAATCGCCATTCCCCTGCCCTGTTGTCCACGTTGTTTGATTTGGCCCAACGCGATGTAGCCAAACACGAGCGCGAGAATCGAACCGATCCAGTAAACCCACACGATGCCCAGAACCATCGAAGCGACGGCCATGCCGTTCGTCGTGTTGACGGTCCGCACGACCACACCGCTCGTCTGAAAGGTATTGACCCCGCACGTGACGCAGAATTTTGCGGTGTCAGCGTTGTTGTGACCACTAGTACAAAGCACTCGACCCCCAAGGTCCCGTGAACGATGAAGCGAAATATAACAGTCGGACCACTAGTGACGATGACCTCACGCCGCGACTACCTGCAGTGGTCGTCGATTTGTCGTCGACGCCTCGACGATAAAGTCGACTTCGTACGATCTGCATCATGGCCAATCGTCGAGCGACAACGCATGCGAGAGCAGACGACTGGATCGCCGTGCGTCGTGTCGGTGAAGTGAAGATTCGCTGCTGAAATCGATGCAAGTCTGTAATGTCATTCCAACTTCTTGACGACCTCGGCGTCTCTGCAAACGCCAGCTTCATCGACGTGGGTGCGGGCGAATACAAACTCGGCGATGAACTGCTCACGAGAGATGTCACCGTCGTCACGGTTCTCGAAGTGTCCAGTGCCGCGAGAGACGCCGCTCGCCAACGCGTCGGTACTGAGTCGCGCCTCGCGTGGTGCGTCGACGACGCGCTGGCGTGGACCAGCGACTGCCGGTACGGCGTCTGGCTGGACCACGCGGTCTTTCATTTCAAGGTCGGCGAAGGGATTGTCGTGTGGCGGTCGACTGTTGAACGCACGCTCACTCTTCACCGTGTCGTTCTCTTGGTCCTGCACCTGACTCGAACTCGACATATTATTTAGTTTCAGCCGGAAAAATGTTCGTTCGGGTTACGCTTGGCTACCTTGGCGTGCACCTATGACTTCAGTCGCTGACGTCCTCGGAGGCCGGTACCATCTCGTCCGAATGATCGGGCGAGGGGGAATGTCTGACGTCTACCAGGCCCTCGATGACCACACCGGTGACACCGTCGCCCTCAAAATCGTGCGATCGGGTGACCCCGAGTTCGTTCGCCGTCTCACCCAAGAAGCGCGCGCGCTGGAGAGTTTCGAACACCCGGGACTGATCCAGCTGCTCGACACTGGTCTCACCGGTGACGATGCGTTCCTCGTGATGCAGTACGTCGACGGCCCCACGCTTGCCGAAACATTGCGCAAAGGTCCCCTCGGCGCGCCCCAGAGCGCGGCGCTGGGCGCCAGACTGGCGGACGCGCTCGCGTACGTGCACGCGAAGGGCATCGTGCACCGCGACGTGAAGCCATCCAACATCTTGCAGTCGTCGACGGGTGACGCCTGGATCGGGGACTTTGGCATCGCGCAACTCCACGACGCGACCACAATGACGGCAGCGGGGACCACGCTCGGGACGGTCGTCTACATGGCACCGGAACAGTTGGAGGGTCAACCAGTTGGTCCGAGCGCGGACATCTGGTCACTCGGCATCGTCCTGCTCGAGTGTCTGACCGGACGGCGCGTCTACGAAGGGTCCCCGAGCGAGATCCTCGCCCAACGTCTTGGCGGTCCCGTGCCACTCCCCACGGACCTCCCCATCCCGTGGACCTTGCTCTTCAACGGCATGCTCGCGCACCGCGCCGACCAACGACTGCGTGGGGCCGACGTCGCGGCGCTGCTCGCCACGTCGGCCTTCACCGCGCCGTGGCTACCAACGGACACGGACATCACCGAACGACTCGCGCCCGTCGCCCCCAGTGACCTCACCGCACTCATGCCCGGCGTCGTCGCTCCCGTCGCGGTCGCGGGTGACAACACCCTCATCACGCCGCGCGCTCGCCACGCCGTTGCGACGCGCTGGACCTGGCCACGATGGAACCGACGCCGGTGGTTCATGCCCTACGGCGCCGTCGCCGCGGCACTGCTGTGCCTCGGACTTCTCTTCTTCTTCCTCTCGACTCCGGGAAAACACGCACCGCCCGCGACCACGGATCCAACGACGACGAAACCACCGGCAACGACGACGACAACCACCACAACGACGACAATCCCCTCGGGTCCGAACGCCCTGGCGAGACTCGTCAGTGCGCTGGCTACAGGTCAGTCGACGGGCAACGTCGACGCCGCGTCGGGACAGAGCGTGTCCCAAGCCGCCGAACAGGCGCTCATCGACGCCGCGTCCGGTAACGCGAGCCAGGCCGCGACTGACCTCCAACAGGCTGCGGGCACCGTGATCAACGGCACCCAAAGCGGACTCATCAGCGCGAGCGCCGGTGCAGCGCTGCTACACGATCTCTCCAACCTCGCCGCGGCTCTCGGGGTGAGTGCTCCCAACACCTCGACCACGACCACGACCGCGCCGCCGCCGCCCGGAGACGGGAACGGCAACGGGAACGGGAACGGGAACGGCAACGGTCACTGAGCGACGTGCAGCGTCGAGCGCGTCGACGCCCTAGGCGGTCGCTCGACACGTCGATGGCGACGTCGCGCGCTACAGCGTCACTTCTTCGTTACGGATCCCCAATAGTCGTCTTGTCGCTTCGACGCCGTGAGGGCTTCCTTGCTTTCGAATCCCGGCGCCATCGAAGCGGTGCTTCCCGCCATGACTTCGTGGTGATCGATGTTGAGCAGGCGTATCCAGCTCTGTTGACCCATCGTCAAGGAGATGAAGCACGCGAGTTCGACCAGCTCCTCTTCAGTGAAGTGTCCGTACAGTCGCTCCCAGAAGCTGTCGTCGGGGTCGAGGCGCCACGTGATCGCCTCGGCGTACGAAAGCGCAGCGCGCTCGCGCTCTGAGTACGTGCCGGAGGTCTCGAAGTTGAGAAGATCGTCGAGTTTCCCTTCGCTGACCCCCCCGCGCTGGGCAGCTTCGCTTCGCTGATTTCCGCAGTACTCGCACTTCACCGATCGAGAGACGTACACACGACAGAGTTCCTTGATCGCGTGGTCGACGATGCCGTTTCGAAAGAGCCGGTCCCACGCTTGGTCGAACGCCCAAAAGGCGCCCTGCGAGTGCGCTCGTACTGCGGAACTCTCCGGCCGAGGGGTTCCTTCGAGGGCGCAGCGATTCATGACCACCATCATCTGGTCGTCCATTTCCGAGAGTGGGAAGTACGAAATTCTCTGGGGTCGCTCCGTCATCTCTTCTCGTTTCTTTGCGCGTGATTCTCTAGTTACTCGGAGATTAGTTGACTCGAATGTGATCGATCGTCGCGCAACGATTCGGCTCCGGTGCTCCATCAAACGCTTCATCCAGCGTCCTGTACGAAGTGTCTGGAAAAGTGGAGGACTGATGGCGGAGAGTTACGCAGCGACACCACTTCACGTCAAGTTGGGCATCAACGAGACGATGACGCTCGCACTCCTTCACTCTCCCGCCGACGTGGCGCTCGAGCTTCCAGCGGGTGTTCAGGTTCGTCGACGGGCACGGGGTCGCGCGGACGTCGTCCTCGCCTTCTTCTCACAATCGATCGTGCTGGAGCGACAGATTGACGTGTTGGGCACGATGATCTTTCCATCAGGTGGGCTGTGGATCGCGTGGCCCAAGAGGTCTTCCAAACTGCCGACGGACATCACGGATCACGGAGTCCGTGACGTCGCCCTCCCCCTGGGTCTCGTTGACAACAAGGTGTGCGCGATCGATGAGACGTGGACCGCTCTGCGCGTCGTGTGGCGACGTTCGCGTCGCGGTCAACTCGACGAAGGTCCGACCGGTGCTGGTGAGTGACCGACCCCGTCTAGGGACGAGCCATCAACGTCGTGACCCCATCACCGCTGAGATCGGAGAGCGCACCCTTGCGTCCCGACATAGCCAAGACCAACGACGCCATGGGACCAGAGACTTCGGGTCCGTCGCCGTGTGTCCACGCGCTGTCGGTCGCTCGAAGCCGTAGACCAGCGATGCGTCGCTTCGCCCCAATGAGGATATTTGAGTTCTTCCAACTGTCGGCGACCGCGATCAGCGCCGCTTCTGGTGCGGTGTGGGTCAGTCCGAGTGGTCGACGAATGTCCTCGCCGTGCACGATGATCTCGCCGAGCATCGCGACGACGGGAGCGGGCGGGTGATTCGTCGTGGTCGTTCGGGCTCGAAGACGGCGGATGAGTTGTTCAGGCCCCGCGGCCGCGTTGCGCTTGGCGTCGCGTTCCGCGAACACGTCGAACTTGAAGCCGGCCTTGGCCATGTCCTTGAAGAAGTTCGGTGGTGTCTGTTCCGCCGCGGCGACCACGTGGCCCGCGACGTCCTGCACCGACCAACCCGTACACCACGACGCAACGTCCCACTGTTCGGGAGCGAGCGCAGCCCAGGTGTCAGCCATCTGGGCGCGCTCGGCGTGGATGTTGCTCCAAACTTCGCTTGCGTTCAAGATCGTTCCTCGTGTTTCGCCCTATTTCGAGTAACTATAACGACGACGTCCGTGTCGTGCTCAGGGAAGATCGACGTGGCGAACGACGAGAAGGTCTCGTCGGTCGTCCCGTCTCCCGGTCGGCTGCGCACGACGACCGCGCGACTAGAGCGAAAGGATTCCCGAGACTTCTTTGAGACGCCCGGGGACCACGCTCCACCACGTCCATCGGCCACGCTTCTCCCCGGTGATGAGACCAGCCTCGGAGAGAATCCTGGTGTGATGAGAAATCGTTGGCTGGCTTCGTTGCGTCGGTCCTTCGAGATCGCAACTGCAGACTTCAGTTTGCGACGCGATCAGCGACAAGATTCGAAGGCGCGCGGGGTCGCTTAAGACGCTGAAGATGCGAGCCGCCTCGTTCGCCTCAGAGGCCGAGAGGGCTCCACTCCCGATGGGACCGCAGCAGCCCCCGACGACCTCGCTCCCACTTGTCGTCATCGGTCGTGCCATCGTCCTATCCTAATATTGACATCCATCAATATGTGCGACTACGCTGATGGATTGACGAAGGTCAATCTATTGGAGGACGTGATGAACCGAATTCAACTAGCGCTGAATGTCTCGAATCTGGACGAGGCGATCGACTTCTACTCCAAGTTCTTCCGAGTGGAACCCGCCAAGGTCCGTCCCGGTTACGCAAATTTCGCCATCGACGATCCTCCGTTGAAACTCGTACTCATGGAGAAGGTGGGCGAACCGGGAACCATCAATCACCTAGGCGTCGAAGTCTTCTCCCGTGACGACGTGACCGAGGCGACGAAGTATCTCGCCGAAATCGGCTTCGTCACCGACGTCGAGGATGAGACGACGTGTTGTTACGCCCTCCAGGACAAGGTCTGGGTCGATGGCCCGGACGGCTCGCGCTGGGAGGTGTACACCGTTCTCGCCGACGCGAAGGACGCACAGTCCCCTAACGACGGAGGCGAATGTTGCGCCTCGGAGACGTCGAACGCGGTGAGTCCACTCGCCGTGTCGAGTTGCTGTTAAGCGAGAGACCACGACATGACGACCATCGCCCTCTGGCGCCGTCTCCTCGCGGAGTACCTCGGGAGCCTCCTCCTCGCGGCGATCGTCATCGGCTCAGGTATCGCGGCCCAAACACTCTCACCACACGCCGTCGGCCTTGAACTCTTCGAGAACGCCGCGGCGACGGCCACCGGACTCTACGTCCTCATCTTGATTTTCGGCTCCGTCTCCGGTGCGCACTTCAATCCCATCATCTCGTTCGTCGACGCGGCCTTCGGCGGCATCTCGTGGCGTCACGCCGGGTCCTACCTCCTCGCGCAAGTCGCGGGATGCTCGAGTGGCGCGGTGGTGGCGAACTTGATGTTCTCGCACCCAGCGATCACCCTGTCGACGCACCATCGAGCGACGACGGCGCACGGGCTGGCCGAAGTCGTGGCGACGGCTGGCTTGGTGTTGCTCATCTTCTCCCTGGCGCGATCCGGACAAGGCGCGAAGACGCCGTCGGCCGTGGGCGCGTACATCGGTGCCGCCTACTTCTTCACCAGTTCGACGAGTTTCGCCAATCCCGCCATCGCTGTTGGTCGCATGCTGAGCAACACGTTCGCGGGCATCGCCCCGTCGTCCGTTCCTCTCTTCGCGGGAGCCGAGATCGTTGGCGGCGTCCTCGCCTTCTTCCTCGTGAAGGCTCTCTTTGCGGGCCTCGATCACGACGTCGCCCGCGACGTTCTCGTACCGCACGGTGACGTAGCAACCGATGACCGCCAGTCGTAAGGACAAGTACCGAGGAGCACAATGAGTCAACAACGTCCCGAGATCCTTTTCCTCTGCGTCCATAACGCCGGACGCTCTCAGATGGCGGCCGGGTTCGCGCGAGCGTTCGGAGGCGGGCGCCTCGTCGTGCATTCGGCCGGGTCCGCGCCGGGCGAGACACTCAACCCGGCGGTCGTCGAGGCCATGCGCGAAAAGGGCGTCGACCTCACGGGCGAGTCACCGCGCAAGTTGACCGACGAGATGGGCCGCTCCGCCGACGTCATCGTCACGATGGGGTGCGGCGATGAGTGTCCGGTATATCTGGGCAAGCGTTACCTCGACTGGGAACTCACGGATCCGTCGGGCAAAGAGCTCAGCGAGGTTCGCTCGATTCGAGACGACATCGAGACACGCGTTCGAGACCTCGTCGACGAGCTGCTCGCAACCTCGACCTAGCCGGTACTCGCGCCGCGTCGAGAGCCTCGCGTTCGTCGCGAGTCTCAACCCTCCTCGACGCCTCCAACGCACTCGTGCTCGATGCCTACACTGAGACTCGAGACGCGACGAAACGGTTGGTCACGATGAAACCACACTTGCTCATCCTCCCCGCGTTGCTCGGTGGATCCCTGGTGCTCTCGGCGTGTGGGTCAGCGGCGAGCGTCGCGACGTCGACCTCGACGACGAGCATTCCTTCACTGACGAACGGCGCGACCCGTAACCTGGTCGTCACGCCGTCGGTCCAAAAGGGCCTCCTCGACGCCGCGGCCGCTTACCACCAACTTCCCTCGAAGGACTACGTGGGCCTCAATCCCGGTGCCACCTACTACGCCTTCGATCCAGCGACCGATCACTACTACGCGGCCGCTGGACTACAACCGAGTCCGCACTCGTTGCCGGCCCAAGTCGGCACGCAAGACGACGGTGCGTACAATCTCTTCACGAGAGCCGCGGGCGCACGGCGTTGGACCGTCTTCAATGACGGATTAGGTGGCGTGCAGGGCACGAAATGTCCGCTCGTCATCCCGTCCGCCGTGTTGAAGGTTTGGAACTGGAAGGCGAACACCTGCTATCCGCCCTCATAGCGGAGGCTCGAAGGGACCCTTTCTAGGTTCCACGTCAACGTGATCGCTCTGCTCGCGTCCTTCGAGGTAGACGCCGAGCGCCCACACGCGTGCGCTGCGTTGTGGCTAACCCCTCGAAAGCGGCGACCACAAGGGTTCGGGCCACGGACTTTGACCGCGCAGGACTCTCTCGATTCGACGCGCCGCGTCAATGATCGTCCACTCACTGTGCGGTCGGCCGATGATCGCAAGACCGATGGGCAGCCCTTGAACGAGTCCGATCGGCAGACACATGATGGGCCAACCGGCGACGGCCGGCGCCATCGTGGCGGGACTCGCCGGTCCCGGATGGCCTCCGACCGCGAGGTCGCTCTTCCAACTCGGTCCATAAGCCGGGGCGATCATGACGTCAACGCCGTCGAGTGCCGGCGTCAAACACGTCTCCACCGCCCAGGCGAGATTCCTCGTTCGTGCCTCCCGGTACGCGGGGCCGTTTCGGCCACCACTCCGCACCGCGGCGACGAAGTTCTCGTGACCGAAGAAACGTTGCTCACGGTCGCGATGCTCGTCCTCGTACGCAATGACCTCTTCGAGTGACGAGACGCCGTTACCCGGTCGCTCCTTCAGGTACGCGTTCAAGTCGTCGTACAGCTCGGCGAAGAGAACGGCCTCTTCGTCTCGACCGTCTTGTTCGCTAGGAAGGGCCACCTCACGTTTCGTGATGGCGAGGCCCTCACCTTGCAGTGCGTTCACGACGTCGTCGTAAAGTTCGTCAGTTTGCGGATGCCCCGTGCGCCAACTCGACGCGTCGACGACGCGCGGCGCCTCGCTCAGTTCGAGCGCGTCGCTCTCGGCGAGGACACCATAGAAAAGGGCGACGTCGCTGACGTTTCGACCCATAGGACCGGGGCTGTCTTGACTCGAACTGATCGGCACGACGTGCGTCGCGGGGACGGCACCCACGGTTGGTTTAAGGCCAACGACGCCGTTCACGGACGCGGGGCACACGATGGACCCGTCCGTTTCCGTTCCGACCGCGAGGGGCGCGAGACCGGCAGCGAGCGCCGCGCCCGATCCAGACGACGATCCTCCCGCAGAGCGGTCGAGCGCCCACGGATTGGCGACGAGACCTCCCGTCGCCGAGTAGCCACTCGTCGAGCGCGGGGAGCGAATGTTCGCCCACTGACTGAGGTTCGTGCTGCCAAGGACGATCGCTCCCGCGTCACGAAGTCGGGTCACCAGCGTCGCGTCGCGACTTGGGCGGCCGATGAGGGCCGTGGAACCCGCGGTTCCAGGTAGGCCGACCGCCTCAATGTTGTCTTTTATCAAGACCGGGATACCGTGCAGCGCGCCCCGCGAGATACCCTTCTCGCGCTCCTTGTCGCGAGCGTCGGCCACGTCGAGCGCCTCAGCGCTACGAGCGGCGATCGAGTTGAGCGCCGTCGTCGTACCCGCGAGATCGATCGCGTCCATGCGTGCGAAGCAACTGTCGACCAGCGCTCGCGAGGTCAGCGAACCTTGCGCGAACCGCTGAGCGATCTCGCCGATAGTGAGTCTCGCCAACTCAGCACTTGGTTGGTGCGGATCAGTCATGGTGAAACTCTAGAAGAACACGTCGCGGCGCCCGTACGAAATCGACGGCCTCGTGGTGACTTCGTGGCGCGTTTCGCACGACACCTTGGAACGCCATGGCGAAAGACTCAGCGGAGCGAGATGATACTCTCAGGTGAAGACGGTCCGTCGAAGAATTCTGAGCGACTGTAGAAGGCTGACGTCTCGCAAGCGTTGCCTCGAGCAGCGTTTGGTACTGAAGGGAGCCGACGTGAGAAAACTACTGATCGTGGGATTAGTTGGCGCCTCATTAGGGCTGGCGTCCTGTGGCGCACAGGCCTCTATTGACCAGGCGGTTTCGTCACTTGGTTCCTCAGCGAACCTCCAGTTGCACTTCACCGGAAGCGTTTCCGGTACGGGTTCCGCGAAGGTGCAGAAAGTCTTGAACGTCCTGTCGCTCGACATGAACTACTCGAATCCATCGGGAGGGGCTCTTTCACAGGCCGGAGAGATTCCGAACGTCGAGATCTTGATCAACGCCGGCTCCCAAACGTTGGCCGACGTACGAGTCGTGGATTCCAACGTCTACGCGCTCGTGAACATCTCCGCCGTGGCGAGCGTTCCCGGTGTCAACTTGCCCGCGACGCAAGTGGCTTCGATGCAACTCCTCTTGGGCGGACGTTGGTTTGAACTCCCGAAGAGTCTCTTGACGTCGCTAGCGCCCACTCCAACGGCGACGGCGACGGCCAAGGCCGACAAAGAGGCAGCGGCGGCCCGTGCAATCTTCGGTGAACTCTCCACGCTGATCGCGAACACGCCGTACACGTCACTCCCCAACGGCGGTTACTCGGAGACCGGGACGCTGGCCTCCGTAGTGAACGCCGTGCTGCCCACCATCGACACCCTGAGCGGCGCCACGCCACCCGCCAAGAACGTGAAGGGTACCTACACACTCACGGTGACGGCGTCCGGCTCGACCGCGACTGGCGGATCGATCACCGTGACGGCGCCGAGTGGTGTCGCCGGACAAGGCAATGAGAGTGTCGGCCTCGACGTGAGCGTGGCGCACGCCAGCGTTGACGTCGTCGCGCCATCAGGCGCCACCATCATCACGCCGTCGCTGTTCCAAGGTCTGCTCTCACAGGCGGGCGGCTAACTCGTCAATCCTCCGAGTCGTTCGTCTGCTTCATCGCGACGTCGTCCAGGACGGGTAATCGCTCCGTCGTGATTCGACGGCGCGCGTCGACGTCACCACCAACGGTGTCACTCGTCTTCGTGGAACCTTCGAAAGAGATCCGTGAGCGTCTCGAGCACCTCAGGTGAGAGTTCATCGGGCGTAATCGTCCCGCTCGCGGCGATCGTGAGACGCATCTGCGCGAGGTACGCGGTGCACGCGTCGCAGCCAGCGAGGTGCTTCTCGAGACGACGACGATCACGGCGCGAGAGAGATCCGTCGAGGTAGTCGCTCATGAGTTCGACGGCCTGCTGGCACACGAGACGACTTGGAGTCAACCTCATGATCTGTCCACCTGCATACTGGTCTCTACCTCTGTTCGTATTCGGGCTCGACTCCGATGCAAAATCACCCTCACGTTGGCCTCGCTCAAATCCAAGAGTTCGGCGACTTCCGTAGTGGATAGTCCTTCTACGTCGCGAAGCGTTACAACCGCCCGGGCGGACTCGGGGAGACGGGCGATGCACTCGTGCACGAGCTTTACTACCGGGGCGTTGACGATGCTGTCGTCAACGTGTTCGGTGAAGGGAACCGGCGGCACGATCCACGCTCCGCCTTGGTCGAAACGACTGGCGCTCACCGAGCGTTCCGGTGCCTGTGGATCCGTGGGAATGACGCGATGCTCCTTCACGCCCGTCGTACGAGCGCGATTCACCAGGATCCGCAGTAGCCACGTTTTGAAAGAAGAGCGACCTTCAAAGCGCTCGACGCCTCGAAGCACCGCGATCCATGTCTCTTGGGCCACGTCCTCGGCGCTCGCCTCGCTGTTCACGTAGTAGCGCGCCACTCGGAGCAACGTCGGTTGGTAGCGGGTGACGATCTCGACGAATGCCTCTTCGTCACCTTTCACCAATCGCTGAAGAAGCTCGGCGTCGTCCACGTCGCCACGATACCGGTGAAACCAAGACGGACTGGCAACTCTGTAACGGGTCCGCAGTTGCGCGGACTGTTCACTGGCAACTTCGCCCCACCAAGGAGAATGCAATGAAATTACAACCAACACTTCGAGCCGCGAGCGCGACGGTACTCACGCTCGGCATCGGACTCTTCACGTTCACTGGATCCGCCGGTGCGTCAGCGCCCAAGGGTTCGCAAGACGAGGAGCACGCACTGTTCCTCGAGACTGACGCGTCGTCGGGTAACGCGGTCTTGAGCTATCACCGCGCCACTGACGGGACGATCTCGTTCGCTGGAAGTTTCACCACGGGCGGCAACGGCGCGACGGCGGCGGGCGCGACGGCCGATCCGCTCGCGAGTCAGGGCGGACTGACGCTCGTCAATGACAACAAAGAGTTGATCGCGACGAATCCGGGCAGCGACACCGTCTCCGTCTTTTCCGTGGACGGCACGAGGTTGGACTTGGTGCAGCAGATTTCCAGCCAAGGTCTCTTTCCCGACTCCGTCGCGACCTTCGGCAAGTACGTCGCCGTCGTGAACGCGGGAGGCGCTGGATCCGTGGCTGAGTTCACGCTCAAGGATGGTCGACTCGTTCTCCTGCCCGATCAGGTTCGCTCGCTCGGTCTCACCAACACGACACCTCCTGAGTTTCACCACTCGGCGGGCCAGGTCAGTTACAGCCCCGATGGTCAACACCTGGTCATTACGACCAAGTTGTCCACCAACGCGTACGACGTCTTTTCGGTGGGCGACCACGGCACGCTCGGCTCGACCCCGGTCGTCACGCCCGCGGTGAACGCCCTGCCGTTCTCCTTCGTCTTCGACTCGGCCGGCAACGTCGTGTCGACGGAGGCGTCAAACTCGTCGGTCACCACGTACCGGCTCAACGGCAACGGCACCTTGACCTCGCTCGGAACCGTGAGTGACGGCGCGGCAGCGCTCTGCTGGATCTCGACGGCCAATGGCTACTTCTTTGGGTCCAACGCCGGTAGCGCGACGCTCAGCTCGTTCAATGAGAACGCCGCCGGTGCTCCGCAGCTGGTGAACGCCACGGCCGCGAGCACGCACGCCGGCACGACGGACTCGGTGGTCTCACCTGACGCCAAGTACCTCTACGTCGAGAGCGGTGGCGCGGGCACCGTGGATGCCTTCGCGGTCGGTGCCACTGGATCACTCACGCCGATCGAGACTCTCTTCAACATCCCGACAGCGTCGGAGGGAATCGCCGCCAGTTAGTCCCGCACGATGACGGCGCCCCGGTCACGTGCCGGGGCGCCGTCATCACGAAGTCACGCTCCCACAGCGCGACTCGCCTCGGCGATTAGGTTCCTTCTATGGCCATCACCCCCGACACCAAAGATTGGACTTGGGTCCTCGAACGACCTTGCGAGGAATGCGGCTTCGAGGCCAAGGACCACCCGCCCTCAACGTTCAGTCAAGCGATTCGAATGAACGCCGCACGGTGGACGGGCGTACTGTCGCGAGACGACGTGCGCCTGCGTCCCCGCGAGGATCGATGGTCAGCCCTCGAGTACGCCTGTCACGTCCGTGACGTCTATCGAATCTTCGACGAACGGCTCCGACTGATGCTCGAACACGACAGTCCCGTGTTTCAAAACTGGGATCAGGACCAGACCGCGTTGGAGGAGCGCTACGACCTCCAGGATCCGACGATCGTCAACGGCGAACTCCTGGACCTGGCGACGCAGTACGCCGACCGCTTTGACACGGTGACGCCGTCGCAGTGGGACCGGACCGGAACGCGCTCCAACGGCAGCGCCTTCACCGTCAGTTCGCTGGGCACGTACGGGCTGCACGACCCCTTTCATCATCTGTGGGACGTTTCGGCGTCGCAGAACCGCGACTGACTCGAAGCGCCGCGGTCCAGCGAGCACGCAAACGTGGGAGGATTCGACTATGGGAACTTCCGGAGACAAGCCAAGGAAGCCACGGCGTCGAATGGCCAAGGTGCCGCGCGGTGCCGAAGCCAACAACATTCAACTCGCGGGCCTGACGACCAGTTCAGACGGCGTGCACAGCTCTCGTCTCGACCACGACGCCGCGCACGGCAGGAGTGAGAACGTCGGAAGGTTTGGACGAGCCTTCCTGTGGGTCCTTGGCCGACGTCGCAAGGACCCGCCGACCTCTTGAGCGACGCAGCTCGTCGCCTCACCTTGAGCGGAGCGAAGGCTCGAATCTAGGACTTATTTCCGAGCTCGCCCGTTTCGGACTTCGGCACCTTGAAAGGGTTGCGGGCAGTGTCCTCAAAGTGCTCTGCCTTGGCAATCGTCTTTGACTTCTTTGGCTTCTTCTTCATCTTTTCGTGTCGCATCGCCATAAGCACATCCTAGGTCCAGAGGGTTTTGAGGCGCCGACGTCAGGCGAAAAACAGCTGACCTAGTCGCCGTTCCAGTGTCGCAGCTCTACCTCGAAGGGGTCGAGACCCATTGGTCCGAGCGCGAGCGCGTGCGCGTGGAACTTCTTCAGAGAGAAGTCGGCACCGAGGCGGCCCTTCGCCTCTTCGCGAGTTCGCATCCACGAACGCTCACCCACTTTGTACGAGATGGCCTGGGCAGGAAGCCCGAGGTAGCGTTCGACTTCGGACACGGACATGTCGTGGTTCTGGATGGCCCTCTCTTCCAACACCGCGACCGCCATCTCCGCCGTCCAGACCTGACCCGAACAGTCGCCGAGCTCGCCGAGCACTCCCAAGTCATCCGGCGCGCGTAGCTGCAGATGCAAACCAATGTCGACCACGACGCGCGCGGCGCGCAACGCCTGGGACGCGAGGAACCCCATCTCGTCGCCGAGGTCGTCGAAGAAGCCCAACTCGTCCATCAGTCGCTCGGCGTACAACGCCCACCCCTCGCCGTAGCCACTCGTCCACGCTTCCAGTCGATGAAAGCGACTCTGTTTGTCGGCCTCGATGATCGAGGTGGCGCATTGGAGATGGTGGCCGGGCACGCCCTCGTGGTACCACGTGGACGCGTGACTCCACCAAGAGAACGACGTCGCGCCGAGGGTCGGGAACCACGTCGTGCCCGGACGCGAGAGGTCTTCGCTCGGTGGGATGTAGTACGGAGCGGCCGCCGACCCTTCGGGCGCGAGGCGAGCGTCGCAGAATCGAATGCGCGGGTCGATGTCGAAGTGGACGCCGTCGAGCTTCTCGACCGCCTGCTCCGTGAACCGGATAAGTCGACGCAAGAGTTCGTCCGTACCCTCGATAGCGCGCGCCGGATCGTGATCGAGGTGTTCAGCGACCTCGACGAGAGTGCTCGCTCCGGGAGCGAGTTCCTTCGCGATCTCCCACATGCGCGCGTTGATGCGGCGAAGGTCGGCGTAGCCCCAGGCGTAGAGTTCGTCGAAGTCGAGGACCGCGCCATTCCAGTACAGGCTCCAGGCGCGGTAGCGATCGAGTCCACTGGCGTCGTGCTCGTTCGCACGAGGCGCCAGTTCGTCTCTCATCCACGTCGAGAGATCGCCGCACGCCGCGTCCGCGTCAACGGCCGCCGTGACGAGGGCGCTGTCATCATCGGCGTCCGGCGCGAAACGACGCACGAAGCTTCGATACGCGCCAGCGGCGTACGTCGCGGCTTGCTCCGCGACACCCAGCACGTGACGTCGCGAGGGCAGTTGGTCACTCGTCGCGAGCTGTTCGAGGGTGCGGCGCCAACTGTCGAGCGCTGGACGTACTTGGCCGAGTCGTTGCGCGACGATGGCCACTTTGTCCGGCGCGTCCGTCGCCATGAGTTCGAACACTTTACGGATCTCTGACAGTGGCGAACTCAACACCGAGAAGACGCGCGCCGCTTCTCCGGCCTCGAGGAGGCCCAGACGAGCGTTCAAACGCTCGAGCAAAACGGCGTGGGCGACGCGGTCGATGTCGTCGGCTGGCCGCAGTGCCCCTAATTCGTCGAGGAACGCTCGAACGACCTCAATGTCCGTTTGGAAACGCGCGGGTGAGAAGTCCGGCAGGAGGTGGTCGTACTCACTGATGCCTGAGTTCGTGGCGAAAATCGGGTCCATCGCGGCGTCGCGCTCGACGACGTCGTTCGCGAAGGAGAAGATATCTGATCGGTGTGGTGCGGTCGTCACGTGAGTCTCCGATGGATCAAACTGGGTTGGGAGCCCACGTCCACGGTACCAACGAGCTGGTCACGTCCTTCAGGGAACTCATCTACCCTTCGACCAGTCGCGACCCATGAAACGATCGTTCTCTCCCTCGAGGACTCGCAGCGCTTGGAGAAGGTTGCGTTTCTTCGCCTGGTCTGACTTCAGCGCGGCGAAATAACGAAGGACCTCCTTCTTTCGACTCGGCGCGAGGTTGTTCCAGTTCGCCAAGGCGACGGGACGTTCCTCGAGCGCCTCCTGGAACCAGTCGGGAGAATCATGGAGCGGCCCGTTGCGGTACGTGTCGTCAAAGCGCAGACTGACCTGCACCACGTCGTCCACCTTGACGCCGGCGGCCTTGCGCATTCCACCGTGAAGGTAGAGGTAGTACTCCCCCGTTCCGGTCGGCATCATGTTGGTGCGCCACGGTGTGTCCGGCGTGTCGTTCAATTTCACCAACACGGGCATCGGTCGACGCCAACCGGACCTCAATGCCTGGACCTGTTCATCGTTCACCAGAACGTACGGGTTTACACCGACAATCTGTATCTCAGCGGTGAACGTCAACGAAACGCGTCTCGATTTCGCCTCGCTCACGTCTCGAGGCCGCTCCATGACCAGTGGGGAAACGCCGCGTGCGATGGCACGACCGAACCGTAGGGAGAATACGTGTGCACCTCGTTCGTGGCCCACACCATGTAGTCGTGAAGCACGCGGCGAAAGTCTGGGTCAGTCGGCATGCCAACGTCGTCTATCGCAAGATCGAAACACGTGACGAAGCGCGTGGGTAAGTCATCGTTCGCCCCCGTCTCCGCGTGGATCAACAACATCGCGGAGTGTCCACCGGCGAGCGTGGAGTACGCGGGGGGGCCGCCGAACACCTCCCCCAGATACCCCGCCAGCCGATCGAGGTGGTCAGGGTTCATCTCGTGCGAGAACGGATGGTTCAGCACCGGATCTTCAAGGCAACGTTCGTGAAGGGCATTGGCGAGGGCCGCGAACGCTGGCGCCCCTCCGGCGTAGTCGTAGATCGATTGGCGATGCACCCTTGACGACCTCCTGCGACAGATTGCTCTTTCGCATTGTTTCACACCTTGCGCCCGGCGACGCCCGGCGCAGCACGAAGCTGGCCGGGCGTCGGACGAGTCAAAGGGGACTAGGCGGAAACGAGTACCCGTTCAGCCTCTTCGTGCAGCGCGAGTTCCTTGTCACCGGGAGTGCGACGAGCGTGCCAGAAGCCGAGCGCCACGAGCAGAGCCATCAACAGGGCCAGCGTGAACGACGCAATGGCGGACCACAGAGCGATCAGACCAAACTCAGAGAAGGCGTACGCCTCGAGCAAGAGTCCTCGAAGCGTCGTACCTTGGAACGTCGTCTGCACTTCCGCACTCAACGCGGCGTTCGCGGGGTTGGCGCGCGACGCGGCGCTGACCTTGGCGTAGACGCCGCCGTAGGGCATCTCCGAGAGGTGCACGGCGATGAAGTGGTCGGCGTACGCTTCAGCCTGCGCTCCCGTGGTGAGTGGCAGGCCCGCGTACTTGGCCAGGTACGGAATCATCGACGGCGTTATCTCAGTACCAGGCTTCGCGTTCGCGAAGGCCGCCGCCGACGGGAAGACGATATCTTGGCGCGCTAACTGGCTCTTCACACTCGAGGTGGTGAAGTTGTAACCCCACGTAAAGAGGCCACCGGCCACCAGGAGAGCCACCACGATCAAGAGGCCGCCCACACTGGCGAGGACATCAAACATTTTGCGTTGCATAAGTTTTCTCCTTTAAGAAAACCCCCTACGCAGTGTCTCCCAACGGTGCCTCGTGTTAATAGGGCCGAACGTCACCATTAGTTAGGACCTTCTTCCCTATCGACGAGTACCCGAGGAGAGTGAGACTCGTGTCATGAGCTCGACAACGATTCGTCGAGTGTGCGTACCGATCACAGAGGACCTCACCTGTCTCTCGCTCGTGCACTCGCCACCCGACGAATCGCTGGCGCAGTAACCAAGAAAGAGGCACGTCATGAAAGCACTCGCTTACCAAGGTCCGGGCCACAAAGAGTGGACGGACGTCCCGGATCCCACGCTGCAAGCCGATACTGACGCCATTGTTCGCGTCGACGTCACGACCATCTGCGGGACGGACCTTCACATACTGAAGGGCGACACACCAGAAGTCACGGCTGGTCGTATCCTCGGCCACGAAGCGGTGGGCACCGTAGAGCAAGTGGGCTCGGGCGTGAAGACCCTCTCCGTGGGTGACCGAGTCCTCGTGTCGTGCGTCACGGCGTGCGGATCGTGTCGATTCTGTCGTGAAGGTCGCTACGGACAGTGTCTCGGCGGCGGCGGTTGGATCCTCGGCCACCTCATCGACGGGACCCAAGCCGAACTGGTTCGCGTTCCCTTCGCCGACACCTCCACCTACCTCGTACCCAAAGGCGCCAACGACGAGGAGATACTCATGCTGGCGGACATCCTACCCACCTCGTACGAAGTGGGTGTCCTCAACGGTCACGTCCAGCCCGGCGACGTCGTCGCCGTGGTCGGCGCGGGGCCCATCGGACTCTCCGCCATCATGGGCGCGAAGCTCTTCTCACCCAGCACCATCATCGCCATCGATCTCGCGGACGCGCGTCTGGACGCGGCGAAGCGATTCGGTGCGGACGCGACGTTCAACAACACCAGCGCGGACGCACTCGCGTACGTTCACGAGCTCACCAACGGACTGGGCGTTGACGTTGCCATCGAAGCAGTCGGCGTCCCGGCTTCGTTCGAGCTCTGCACTGCGCTCGTTCGACCCGGAGGACACGTCGCCAACATCGGCGTGCACGGAAAGTCCGCGACACTGCATCTCGAGACCCTCTGGGCGCGCGACGTAACGATAACGACCGGACTCGTCGACACCTACTCGACGCCCACGCTGTTGAAATTGGTGACGTCGCGTCAGATCGACGCCAGTCCTTTCGCGACGCATCACTTCGACCTCGATGACGTCATCACGGCGTACGACGTGTTCGCGCGCGCGGCCGACACCGGCGCACTCAAGGTCGTGTTGACGCACTGAGTCGCGCGACGGTCTGAGAGATAGGCGAGACGATGGAGGCGACATGAAGAGGGGACGAAAAGAGAGGATCGTGAGCGCGTCCATGTACGCCGACCTCTTGACCAACGCACTGTTGAATTGGGGCAATGAGTGGAGTGCCGAAGACCTGTTCGAGCACGCGCTCACGTGCCGCGCCGAGATGCTGAACTCTTCACCGTTACCCGGCGGTGACGCGTATCTCACGCTCGCGAAGGAGATCGCCTACGACCGCGCGCTCATTCGACTCTGCGTCAGCCATAGTGTGGACGCTCGGGCCGTGCGCTTCGCGCACCCCGGTGAGGAGCGCGGTCGTCTCGAACGAGCGCTCGTCGGCTGCGGCCTCGACCTCGCCGAGAACTCGCGAGAACGAACGCACTAGCCGCACGTCGGTCAAGAGCTCGAGGTGTCACCTTTGAGTCTCGTGGCGAAGATCGCCGCTTCGGTGCGGTTGTTCATATCCAACTTGGTCAAGAGCCCGGTCATGTAGTTCTTGATGGTCTTCTCGGAAAGGAACATCGCTTCGGCGATCTGGCGGTTCGTCAGACCCTGCGCGATGAAGTCCAAGAGCCGTCGTTCCTGAGGTGAGAGCCGACCGAGCGCGTCCGACGCCTTGGGTGGATTGGCTATTCGCTCCACCACGCGAGCGACGGCTCGAGGGTCTATCAACGACGCACCACCCGCGACCTTCTTCACGTCATCGATGAGATCCCTGGCGCGAATCTGCTTCAAGACGTAGCCAGCTGCTCCCGCCATCACGCTGGCGTAGAGCGCTTCGTCGTCGGCGAAGCTCGTCAGCATGAGACAGCTGATCTCGGGATGAGTGGAGCGAATCTCTCGACAGACCTCGATGCCGCTACCGTCCTCGAGACGAACGTCCAAGATCGCGACGTCGGGTTTCGCCAAGGGAATACGGGTGAACGCTTCGGCCACGGTCGCCGCCTGACCTACGACTTCGATGTCGGCGTCGCTCTCGAGAAAGTTGCAGATACCTTCGCGAACCATCTCGTGGTCGTCGAGGAGAAAGACCCGTATCGCCATAGTGCCCATTGTGTCAGTCTTCGGCTCCCGCGTGGTTTTCGAGCATTCTGCTTCGTCCGGCGAACGAGGCGTCGCCCTGGTGGCGTCGCCTGCGCGATCGCGGTCGACGTCGCAACTCTTAACCAGGCGACGTCACCAGCGCCAACGGCTCAGTGCCGACACCGATGCTGATGACGGGACGGTCCGCGGGGGTCAGCCACCGCATCACGCGTGTCAACTCGTCTTCGGGGATGGCAACGCACCCTCGCGTTGGCGCACCAAAACTGACGTGCAAGAAAAAGCCACTTCCGGCGCCCTTGACGACCGGGTTCATGTTGTAGTTGATGACCACCGCGTGCGCGTACGCGAAACCTGCGTCGTACAGGTTCTCGGAGTCACCTCCCGGTGAGAGCGAACTCACCACATGACGGTTGTAGTGACGAGACGCAGGGTTCTCGTCCCACCAATCGTCGACGCCCGCACGAAAATACGGCAACTTCGTACCGTTGTTCGGTTGATTGCCGAAGGCTTGGGTCAAGGTGAAGACGCCGTCGGGTGTCTTGCCGAGGCCCTCTCTCGTGGGACCCACGCCGTTCTTACCCACGAACGCGATGAACGCCCCAAAGACCTGGACGTAACGACCATCGCTCTGGAGCTGCCAGGTTCGAAGGACGGCGACCTTCGATCGAGGGGTAGCGGCCTGCACCGTGATGACCTGACCGGGGGCGACCGCGTCGGCGCGCGCCGTTGACACACTCACGTACGTGAGCGTCACGAGGACGAGGACGAAGCCGATCGTGACGTTCCTCGTCGCCACCAAACGCTTCATCGGTGCCGGGCACCTAGGGAGTGACGATGGTTTCAATGGTCCAGCAGCGCTTTGACGTGCGCCACCGTCGAGTCGACGACGGGCCACGGCGCGTTCCCTTCATCGAGAAGAAGCCCAAATTCGGTGCAGCACAGTCCGACGACCGAACCCCCGCGCGAACGACAGTCCTCCGCGATCCCCACGAAGGCGCGTCGTGAGGCCTCCCGGACAAGACCCTGGGTGAGCTCGTCGAAGATCATCGACTGGAGGATGTCCACCTGCTCGCCAACGGGCTTCACGACGGTTACGCCCGCGCGCTCCAGGTGCGAGGAGAAGAAGTCATCTTCGATGACGTATCTCGTGCCCAACAGCGACATCGAGGTGGCGCCGAGCGCCTTCACCTCGCGTGCCAGTGCGTCACGGATATCGACGACGGGAATGGACACGGCCGCAGCGACGTCGTCGAAGTTCTTGTGCATGGTGTTCGCGCCGATTCCAAGTACCGTCGCGCCACCTAACTCCAAGCGCTTCGCGGAATCACCAAGAATCGTGCCAAGCGTCGCCCAGTCGCCCTTTTGCTGATACGCCACGATCTCACTGAAGTCGAGAGAGTCGATGAGCAGCGCCGGCTGTTGCCACGCTCCGAGTCGCTGCGCGGTCATCTTGTTGAGCAACGAGTAGTAGGAGGACGTCGACTCCCAGGAGATGCCACCGATCAGGCCGATTCGCTTCATGCTGCACAACCCTACCGAGCGACTTGTCAGAGTGATCGTGAAGAAACCTGTGGCTCGACTCGTGTCAATGACGACGCGGACACCGACCTTCGTGCGCCGCGTTACCCGTCACCATTCGTCAACGCGAAGTGCGGATTGAAAATGAATCCGACGATGGATCCGTCAGGCGTTCGCACCGTCGCCGTGATGATGCCATCGCCGACGTCCGTCAATGGGCCGTGCTCGGTCGCGCCCGCCCTGAGCGCCTCCGCCACGGCGCTCGCGACGTCCTCGACTCCCCAGTACGTGAGGGCACCGGAGGCCGGTTCCGCGTCAGGTAGCAGTCCAAGTTCGTAGCCACCGGGGTTGAAGCCGACGTAGAACGGCTCATCGAAGTAGGGTTCCATGCCCAAGAACTCCGACCACCACGACTTCGTCGCGGTCAGGTCGGGTGCCGGGTAGATGACCGTTCGAAGTCCCAGAAGGCGTGTGCTCATGAGTGTCTGTCTAGCAGCCGAAAGTGACACGCGAAAGAGGACGTCGTTGGCGTCGCCGACGAAAACGACGCGCCGATTAAATTTGAGAGGTGGAACCGCAAAAGGTCATTCTCTACTACAGCTTCGTGCCCCTCGACGACCTTGACGCGGTGCGCCTATGGCAACGTGAGCTCTGTGAGCGACTCGAGCTCAAGGGGCGGATCCTGCTCTCGCCCCACGGGATCAACGGCACGCTCGGCGGCGACATGTCGGCGCTCGCCACGTACGTCAAGCGCACCAAGGAGTACCCGAGTTTCAAAGCGATCGACTTCAAGTGGTCCGAAGGCACCGGCAACGATTTCCCACGATTGAGGGTGCGCGTTCGAGATGAGATCGTCACCTTCGGCGCGCCAGGGGAACTCGAAGTCGATCACCGTGGCGTCGTCGGTGGCGGGACACGATTGAAGCCAAGTGAAGTCAACGATTTGGTGAAGGAACGTGGCGATGACGTCGTGTTCTTCGACGCTCGAAACGCCTTTGAAGCGAAGATCGGCCGCTTCAAGAACGCGGTCGTTCCCGACGTGAAAGCCACCCGCGACTTCGTTCGCGAGCTGGACAGCGGAAAGTTCGACCACCTGAAAGAAAGACCGATCGTCACGTACTGCACGGGGGGTGTGCGTTGTGAAGTGCTCTCGTCGGTGATGAAGAAGCGGGGGTTCCAAGAGGTCTACCAACTCGACGGCGGCATCGTGCGCTACGGAGAGGAGTACGGAGACCGAGGACTCTGGGAAGGATCGCTCTATATTTTCGATTCGCGGATGAATCACGAGTTCAGTGACGAGTCCAAGACCTTGGGAGAGTGCGAGCGCTGTAGTTCACCAACGAGCAAGTTCTATAACTGCGCCAACTTGATCTGTCGAAAACTCATCTTGCTCTGCGCAACGTGCAAGGGCGACAATATCTCCACGAACTGCTCGCCTCAACACCAGTTTCTCTGATCGGGTCGGCGTCCGTGCCTTTAGGGCTACGAACTCTCGGACTCGACGAGACGGATGAGCGCGCGCTCAGCCGCCTTCTTCACGCGGGGAACTGGATCGTCCGTCAAGCGTGCCATCGCTTCGAACGCGCCGTCGACACTACGACGAGCCACCACCTTGGCCGCCATCTCGCGCACGCGCCACGACGCATCATTGGCTCCTT
Source organism: Acidimicrobiales bacterium (assembly GCA_035949355.1). GTDB lineage: Bacteria > Actinomycetota > Acidimicrobiia > Acidimicrobiales > RAAP-2 > RAAP-2. The sequence continues at coordinate 6,642 of DASZIH010000046.1, read as the reverse complement.
CGATCACGGCGTTCGCCGCGACGTCATCCCAGGCGTGCAGCAATCCCCGCATTGCCCAGACCCGTGGCCAGTTGCCCGTCACGCCGCCCTCCTCGCCGCGAAGGAGCGCGTGTGCGCTCGGGCCCGCGAGCACGAGCAAGATCTCCTCGTCGACGTCACCACCGCTGAGAATCTGTATACAGCTCGCGACCACTCTGTCCGTTCCGACTCGACGACACTCGGCCTCGATGCTCGCGCGTGGCGTCATGCCCCAGACGCTCGTCACCAATGCTCGACCCAGTGCTCACGTTGGTTCTTCGTCACCTACCGAATCATCCCACGCTGACCAACCGTCACTCGCCGATCGAACCGCCCGCGAGCTCCACGACGACGTCGAGATGACCGAGATGTCGTGCGTACTCCTGCACCAAATGGAAGAGAATTCGTTCGAGCGTCGGCGGCGCGGATTCCTCCCAACGCGGGCCCGGGATTCCAACCTCGTCTAGTTCAGTGCTCTCGATGACGTGACGCGTCCTCGTACCCTGTTCGCTCAACGCGGCCAGGAGCTCTTCGCGTGTCTCACTCTCACCGACGAACCATTGATCGTCACGTCGGTCACCCCAAGGATTCTCGACGTCAAGGCCCTTGAATCCCCATTCCAGCCACCTCATCTCGACGAACGTCAAATGCTTCACGAGTTCGAGTGGCGTCCACCCCGACCGCAATCGGCTGCGACGGAGTTCGTTCTCGGGCAGCTCCACGACACGCGCGACGACCCGTGAGCGAAAGTAGTCGAGGTAGCTCGTGAACACGTCAGCGCGCGTCGCGCGTGCAACGGTGGGGCTCGGGAACTCTTCGTCCATTGGAGCAAGTATGTCCGACCACGGCGGCGACGTGGCCGTGTCTAACTGCGGTCGCCGCCTGCGACGGTTTCGACCCAGATGAGTTGAGCCGCCTCGAGTGACAGCGTGAGCGGCTCGCCGGCGACGACGAGCGCGACGTCGGTGGACTCGGGGTCAGACGCCACGACCTTCACCTCGCTGCCCTCCTTGATGGCGTGCTCGGCGAGCATCGAGAGCAGCGCTGGTGCCTCGTGTTCAGCCACTTCCGAAATACGTCGGACCGTGGCCGGGGTCTCCAACTCCAAGTCGGCGAGCGCCATCAGCACGCCGTAGGGCACGACGCGCCCCGGAATGACGTTGCCGTGGGGACACGTCGTCGGCGATCCCATGGACAGGTCGATCTGATCGACGACCGCGTCGGAGATCGCGGACGATAGTCGATCGGCCTCGACGTCGGCCTCGGCCCAGTCGAAGCCGAGTACGTCGGTGAGCCAACGTTCGAGAATCCGGTGACGTCGAACCAACTCGGTCGCCGTCTTCTCACCGCTCTGCGTCAAGGTCACGCTTCGATCGGTACCGATCTCGATCCAGCCGTCGCGCTTCAATCGAGCCAGCGCGTCGCTCACGGTCGGCGCGCTCACCGAGAGCCAGTACGCGAGGCGGCTCGGTCGAACAATCTCCCCTTCGGCGGCGATGTAGTGAATCGCTTCGAGGTATTTGTCCACCGTCGAGGTGTGCGAGCTCGACACTTATTCCTCACCACCGCTCGCGCGACGACGCGGCGCCTCGAGCGAGTGAGCTGGTATGAAACCGTGGCCCAGCAGTGGCGAAAGTCTCATTTAGGTCAGGCTAACTACTGCCCCCTTCGCTGTCAAAGACGAGCGTCCAACGACGCGTTCGATCGCGAGTTCCTTCTCACCGACGCCTCAACGACGCTGCGTCACGTCGCCACCTCGAAGAACAACTCTGTCGCAACGGTGGTCCAGGCGACCAAGCGTGGCTTTATACTTGCTTGTTGTCAAGCAACTAAATCCCTTGGAAAGAAGCGCCGTTCGATGCCTTCAGTGACAAAAATTCCCCACGATCGCTACAAGTGGATCGCCCTCACCAACACCACGTTGGGCATGTTCATGGCGGTGGTCAACTCGTCGATCATTCTGATCTCACTGCCGGCGATCTTTCGCGGCATCGGCATCAATCCCCTCTCACCGGGCAACGTGGGCTACCTGCTCTGGCTCCTCATGGGTTACTTGCTCGTCACGGCAGTCCTCGTCATCAGCCTCGGCCGTCTCGGCGACATCGTCGGACGTGTCCGCATTTTCAACCTGGGATTCCTCGTCTTCACCATCGCGTCGATCCTTCTCGCGGCCGACCCGTTCCACGGGAGTACCGGCGCACTCTGGCTGGTGCTGTGGCGGCTCGTGCAAGGCGTCGGCGGCGCGATGCTGTTCGCCAACTCGAGCGCAATCCTCGTCGACGCGTTCCCCTCCACACAGCGTGGTCTCGCCATGGGCGTCAACCAGGTCGCCGCGATCGGCGGGTCGTTCATCGGACTCATCGCCGGTGGCCTCCTCTCCATCGTGGACTGGCGACTCGTCTTTTGGGTCTCGGTGCCGTTCGGCATCATCGGCACCGTGTGGAGCTACAAGAGCCTGCGCGACAACGGGATCCGCACGCACGCGAAGATCGACTGGTGGGGCAACGTCACCTTCGCGGTAGGACTCACGGCGCTGTTGGTGGCCATCGTCTACGGCATCGAACCGTACGGTGCGAGTGCCATGGGCTGGAGCTCGCCTCTCGTCGTCAGCTCGTTCTTGATCGCGGCGGCGTTCCTCGCCACGTTCTTCGTCATCGAGCTGAAGGTCACGGCACCGATGTTCAACTTGCGACTCTTCAAGATCCGTCCGTTCTTCATGGGCAGTGTCGCCGGACTTCTCGCCGCGATCGCGCGAGGCGGGTTGCAGTTCATGCTCATAATCTGGCTCCAGGGCATCTGGCTACCGCTGCACGGCTACAACTACTCCGACACGCCGCTGTGGGCGGGCATCTTCTTGCTGCCCCTCACCGTGGGCTTCCTCCTCGCGGGGCCGATCTCGGGCTGGCTCTCGGACCGTCACGGCGCGCGACTGCTCTCGACGTCGGGTCTCAGCATCTTCGCGCTTAGTTTCGTCGGCCTCCTCGTCGTGCCCACGAACTTCTCCTACGGGGTCTTCGCACTCCTCATCTTCGTGAACGGCGTCGGCGGCGGCATGTTCTCCGCGCCGAACTCGGCCGCGATCATGAACTCGGTTCCCGCGAACGAACGCGGTGGCGCCGCCGGAATACAAGCCGCCTTCATGAACACGGGCATGGTGCTCTCCATCGGCATCTTCTTCTCACTGATGATCGTGGGCCTGACGAGCACGTTGCCCAAAGCAATGCTGAAGGGACTCACGTCACACGGCGTTGCCGCAGCGCAGGCGCACACGTTGGCCAGCATGCCTGCCGTCGGGAGCCTCTTCTCGTCGTTCCTTGGCTTCAATCCCCTGAAGAGCTTGCTCGGATCGCAGTCCGCCACCAACGTCACGAACGCGCAGTGGACGACGTTGACCGGCAAGAAGTTCTTCCCGAATCTCATCGAGACTCCCTTTCACCACGGGCTGATCATCGTCTTCGCGATGGCTATCGGGCTCGCGGTCGTGGGGGCGATTTTCTCGGCACTGCGCGGCAAACGCTACATCTTTCCCCAGGAGTCACTGGCCAAACACGTTGGTGATCTCGCGGAGAGTTCGGGCGCGGTGCCCGGAGAGATCGCCGTGGACGCGGAGGTCGCTCGATGAGCGCGCTCGACGTGGCGTCGCCGACGTCAACGAGTGCGGCACGACTGCGCATGGCGCTCGTCCGGCTCGCGCGCACGCTTCGCCGTCACGGTGATCCCGGACTCTCGCCGTCGCAGATCTCTGCGCTCGCGACCGTCGAAGAGTTCGGGCCGATGCGCATCAGCACGCTCGCGACCTACGAGGCGATGGGCGCGCCTGCCGCGACGCGCGTGGTCGCAAGCTTGGAAGAGCTGCGTCTCTTCGAACGCAGCGACGACCCCGACGACAAACGGGCGAGCGTGGTCAAGCTGAGCGACGTCGGACGCGCGACGTTGGCCAAGCTCTGGAACGAACGGACGATTGGACTGAGTTCGCGACTCGAGCGACTCACGGCGAAAGAACGCGCAGCGATCGACGCCGCGTTACCGGCTCTCGAAAAATTGGTTCGCGACAACTAACGACGAGCGCCCACGTCGCGACGCGTCTCTACGCGAGTGCGGCGTCCAACGTGATGGTCGTACCGGTGAGCGCCTTGGAGACCGGGCAGCCCAACTTCGCGTCATTGGCGGCCTTCACGAATCCCTCCTCGTCGAGACCGTCGACGGTGCCCCGCACGTGGATGGCGATGTCGGGAATGCGAAAGCCACCCGCGGGGTCTGGTCCCAGTCTCACTTCGACGTCGACGACGAGAGACTTCGGTGTGCCGCCGGCGGCGGCGATGCCCGCCGAGAGCGCCATCGAGAAGCACGCGGCGTGCGCCGCGGCGATCAACTCTTCGGGGCTCGTGGTGCCGTCGGCCTCTTCGGCCGCGCGCTTCGGAAACGAGACGTCGAAGGTCGCGAGGCCACTGCTCACGAGCTCAACCTTTCCTGATCCGTCTTGAAGACCACCGGTCCACGTGCTCCGTGCCTTACGTGTTGGCATTGCTCTCTCCTCTGCTTAGCTCTCGGTAGGCATCCTACGTTCGCCGTTCGCGCGAACGGACGGGTTCGAAGAGTCGACACACGACTGAAGCCGACCCGTCACCTCCGGCGGGTAGCTGCTCCGCTGTCCAAGAATTCCCTTGACGGAGGGGGGCTTTGCGGCGAGAATGCCACCATGTCAAGTGCCGAGGTCGACGCCTACCTCGCGAAGCTCGGCGAGCCCGAGCGCTCCACCTTGCAGGACCTACGACGCACCATCATGTCGATCGTTCCCGAGGCGGAAGAGGTCATCTCCTACGGCATGCCCGCCTTTCGGATCCAAGACCGTGTCGTGGCGGGCTTCGCGGCGTTCAAGAAGCACCTCAGCTACTTTCCCCACAGTGGATCCGTGCTGCCCGTTCTGAAGAAGGACGTGAAGCACTACGCCACCTCAAAGGGAACCCTTCGTTTCGCGCCCGACACACCCTTACCTCGAGCGCTCGTGGAGAAACTGATCGCTGTTCGACTCGACGAGGCGTTCGACTCGAAGCTTCGTAAGCGCTAGCCCGACCTTCCTTGGCGAGCAATGGTTCGACGCAGCTCGAGCGCGGATAACGGCGTCGTGGGGCTCCCCCGAGGTTGGAGGAAGAATTGGTCAAAATCGCTCATTTTTGGGTGCTCAGGTCAGGATTTATCCCCATTCTGGGTAAAAGTGGCAAAATTATAATACCTCGTCAGCCCTTGTTTCTCAGCGGTTCCGGACGTTCTGCACAACTTTCTATCAACTCGCTCCCCTAGGCTCGTACCTGGCAGTAACGACTGCTTCGTCGTCGCCCCACAGAGTTGTGGAACAGGTGACCAACCCAAAATGTGCCCCTTGGTGGGGGTCTTCACTCACTCGCCAAGGTTCGTGCTGTGTGTCAGCGACTCGTCGCTCGCCAGCGTTACGGACGTGGAGCGCAGACCAAGGAGATGTCCGTGCGAAGAATCCCTTTCGCGTTGCTTATGGGGCTTTTCATCCCCCTGACCCTGTTGACCCAACCCGCGGGCGCCGCCGTCAAGAAGACGGAGAGGGCGGTGGTACGCGTCGTTCCCGACGTCGACGTGGTGATCAACCCCACGGTTCGGGCCCTCGTGGTGGACGCGGTCTCGGTGGGCGTCTCGGTGCGCGAGTTGCGCGCCGAGTGGCAAGACGTCGCGATCTGTGAGGTCGGCGGCAACTGGTCCATGACCGGACCGCGGTACTCGGGCATCGGTTTCTCCAACGCCACCTGGAACGCGTACGGGGGCACGAGATTCGCCCCTCTCGCGGGTCAGGCGAGCGCGATCGAGCAGATCGTCATTGGCATGAAGGTGACCGGAGGTTCGGTACCCGATCAGAACGGGTGTAACCCTGGAGGCTGGTAGGGCGCCGACGAAGCTCGGCGTCCAGCGTCACTGAGCTTCGTCGAGAGACAGCGAATCAACGGGCGACGCCGGTTCATTTGCCCACACGCTGAGCGAGTGGCGTCCCTTCACGACGTCAACATCATGCCTCGCTCACCATTCGGGTGAACAGTGTCAAACTTCATTGACCGTTTCGATCGAGCGCCATATTCCGTAACCACGGTCCATCACGTCGCTTCTGTAGATTTACCTCGACTAGGGAGACACCGATGAGCATGACGCAAGACGGTCCGGACTGGTGGCAAGCATGGGACCGACGTTGGTACCCACCCGAACAGCGTCCGGAACAATCGACGTTGCCACCACCTCCCGGATCTCAGCCCGGCACTGCCCAGCCCGGCACTGCCCAGCCCGGCGCGGCGCGGCCCGGCGCGGCCCAGCCCACGGCGGCGCCACCGCGCTCCTACGCCGCTCGCCCGACTCCCCCAGGCACTAACGAGCAAGTAATCGCGCAGTCCACGAGTGGGCTGGCCATCGCGTCGTTGGTCCTTTCCATACTGTGGATTTTCGGGCTCGGAGCGATACTGGCGATCATCTTCTCCGTTCGCGCTCGGCGAGACATTCGTCAGTCGCGCGGCAGGGTCACGGGCGACGGCCTGGCCATCGCGGGAATGGTCATCGGCATCGTGAGCCTCGTGGCGACCGTCTTCTTCTGGTCGACGCTCTTGGTCGCGA
>DASZIH010000045.1:0-18867 GCA_035949355.1 Acidimicrobiales bacterium | reverse complement strand
TTCAGCCAGCGTCTCTACGAAGAGGCCGCGAAGTCCAACCAGGGTGAGCCCGCGGCTCCCGCCGGTGACGACGACGACATCGTCGACGCCGAGATCGTGGACGAGCCGTGAGCGACGAAGTAGAGCAGAACGAATCGGTGGCGCCGTCGCTCGACGACGCCACCGAGGCGTTTGACACGAGAAGTGAGGCGGAGCGTCAGCGCGACGAGTACCTCGACGCGCTCCAGCGTCTCCAGGCCGACTTCGAGAACTACCGCAAGCGCGTGGCTCGCTCCTCGGAGGACGCGGCGACGCGCGCCGCGGGCGATCTCGTGGCGAAGGTGCTACCGGTCATCGACGCCTTCGACTACGCGCTGGCGCACTTCGGCAACGCCGAGAGCGCCGAGGCCGTCGCGCTCGCTCAAGCACGCGGGCTGTTGCTCGACACGCTGAGCCGCGAAGGACTCGAGCGTATCGACAACGTCGGCGCGCCCTTCGATCCCCAGATCGAAGACGCCGTCGCGCACGCGGAAGGTGACGAGGAGAGCGACGGACCTATGGTCGAGGAAGTGCTTCGAGCGGGCTATCGCTGGAAGGGCGTGGTACTGCGTCCGGCCATGGTGAAAGTCAAGGGATAGTGAGGGTATGGCCGAACGCGAGTGGTTCGAGAAGGACTACTACCAGGTCCTAGGTCTCACGTCGAGTGCGACCGACAAGGAGATCACGCGCGCGTACCGAAAGCTCGCCAAGCAGTTCCACCCCGACACGAATCCCGGGTCGGAGGAGCGCTTCAAGGAGATCTCGAGCGCGTACGACGTGCTCGGTGACGAGACCAAGCGCAAGGAGTACGACGAGGTCCGACGTCTCGGTCCCGCGGCCAGTGGGCTGGGCGGTCCGGGCGCGGGTGGCTTCAACTTTCAAACCGGCGACTTCTCCGACTTAGGCGACCTCTTCGGTGGTCTCTTCGGTGGGGCGAGACGCCAACGCGCCCAACGCGGCGCCGACCTCGAGACGGCACTGCACCTCGGCTTTCGCGACGCCGTGAAGGGCGTCACGACCACGGTGTCGTTGCCGAGCAACGAGGCGTGCCACACGTGCAAGGGCACGGGCGGCGCGCCGGGCAGCGAGTTCGTGACGTGTGACCGATGTCACGGTCGCGGCGTCATCAACGACGATCAAGGTCCTTTCGCGATGTCGAGTGTCTGCCCCGTCTGTCAAGGTCGCGGTGGACGTTTCGCCACGCCCTGTCCGACGTGCCACGGCACCGGCCGCGAACCCTCGGCCCGACGCGTCAACGTCCGCATCCCGCCCGGCGTCGTCGACTCGCAACGCATCCGTCTTAAGGGCAAGGGCAACCCGGGCACGCACGGCGGGCCCGCCGGTGACCTCTTCGTCGACGTGCACGTGACGCCGGACCCGCGCTTCGATCGACGCGGCCGCAACGTCACGACGACCGTCAAGGTCCCGCTCACCCAAGTCATGCTCGGCACCACCGTCGACGTACCGACCCTCGACGAACCGGTCACCCTCAAGATCCCGGCGGGTACCCAGCCGGGTACGACGATGCGGGTGAAGGGTCGCGGCGTGCCGGCCCACGGCAAGAACGCCGCGGGCGACCTTCTCGTCACCGTCAGTGTCGCCGTACCCAAGAAGTTGACGAAACACCAGCGCGGCCTCGTCGAACAACTGGCCAGCGCCTTGAAGGAAGAGGTGGTCAGTGACTGAACGGTCAGAGACCCACGCCGTGTACGTCATCTCGGTCTTCGCCCAACTCGCGGGCGTGCACCCTCAGACGTTGCGGAACTACGAGCGCGGGGGACTGTTGAACCCCGAACGTACGAGGGGCGGATCTCGCCGGTTCTCCGACGCCGACCTCGTGGCGCTTCGACGAATTCAAGAACTCACGAACGAAGGCGTGAACTTAGAGGGCGTGAAGCGCATCATGGCCCTCGAGACCGAGCTCGCCGACGCGCAGGCCGCGCTGAGTTCACTGTCGGACGAAGCGCGCGCCAACGTCGAGCGGACGCACCGTCACTACCGACGCGACCTGGTCCCGGTGCAGAACTCCCTCGCGCTCATCATCGACAAGGTTCGTCGCCCTAGGAGCGAACGCTGATGGCTCTCGACCCGGCACGCTGGACGCTGAAGACCCGCGAGGCCTTCCAGGCGGCGACCACCCAGGCAGCCGCCGCCGGCAACCCCAACGTCACCCCGGCGCACCTGTTGCTGGCGCTGCTCAACCAAGCCGACGGCATCGCGCGACCACTCATCACGGCGACCGGCCTCGACCCCGTCGCCGTGAGCGCGTCACTGAACGAACAGGTGGCCCGTGAGCCGCGCGCCGTCGGCGGGACGTCGCCGGGGCTCTCTCCAGAGTCGCGCAGCGGTCTCGAAGCGGCCGACGAACTTCGCCAAGAACTCGGTGACGAGTACCTCTCGGTCGATCACCTGCTCGTGACGTGGGCGAGCGAACTGGGCACCACCCGCGACGCGTTGCTCCAGGCGTTGCGCGGTATACGGGGCTCGACGCGGATCACCTCCGAGGACCCCGAGGCGACGTTCCAGTCGCTCGAGAAGTACGGTCGCAACCTCACCGACTTAGCGAGAGCGGGCAAGCTCGACCCGGTCATCGGGCGTGACGACGAGATCCGTCGCGTGATCCAGGTCTTGTCGAGACGGACGAAGAACAACCCGGTGCTCATCGGAGAACCGGGCGTCGGCAAGACGGCCATCGTCGAAGGGCTGGCCCTGCGCATCGTGGAAGGTGACGTGCCCGAGTCACTTCGCGACCGACGGCTCATCGCCCTCGACGTCGGCTCGATGGTCGCGGGCGCGAAGTACCGCGGCGAGTTCGAAGAACGTCTGAAGGCCGTCTTGAAGGAGATCCAAGACGCGCAGGGCGACGTCATCACCTTCATCGACGAGTTGCACACGATCGTGGGCGCCGGCGCGAGCGAGGGCGCGATGGACGCGAGCAACATGATCAAGCCACTCCTCGCGCGCGGCGAGCTGCGAATGATCGGCGCGACGACGCTCGACGAGTACCGCCAGTACATCGAGAAGGACGCCGCCCTCGAGCGTCGCTTCCAGCAGGTCTTCGTTGGCGAGCCCTCGGTCGAGGACACCATCGCCATCCTTCGCGGACTGAAGGAGCGCTACGAGGTCCACCACGGCGTGCGCATCCAAGACGCCGCGCTGGTCGCCGCCGCAACGTTGTCGAATCGCTACGTGGCGAACCGATTCTTGCCCGACAAGGCGATCGACCTGATGGACGAAGCGGCGTCGAAGCTGCGCATCGAGATCGACTCGATGCCCACCGAGCTCGACGTGGTGATCCGGCGTCTTCGACAACTCGACATCGAGCGCGTGGCGCTCGAGAACGAGACCGACGCCGGCTCGCTCGAGCGCAAGAAGAGGTTGGAAGAGGAGTACGCCGCGCTGAAGGAGGAGTCCGACGAGCTCGCCGCGCGATGGCAGGCCGAACGTCAGGCCATCACGAAGATCCAGACGGCGAAACAGGAGTTCGAGGACCGCCGCGCCGAGGCCGAACGGCTCGAGCGTCAAGGTGACTTGAACGGCGCCGCGGTGCTTCGCTACGGCACGATCCCCGAGCTCGAACGAACCATCGACCAAGCGACGCGCGAACTCGAAGAGCTGCAGTCGCACGGTGCCTTCTTGAAGGAGGAAGTCGACGCCGAGGACATCGCCGACGTCGTGAGTCGCTGGACGGGCGTACCGGTCTCGAAGCTGTTGGAGGGCGAGCTCGACAAGTTGGTGCACATGGAGGAGCTGTTGCGCTCGCGCGTCGTCGGTCAAGACGAGGCCGTGACGGCCGTCGCGAACGCCATTCGCCGCTCACGCGCCGGACTCTCGGACCCCCACCGGCCCATTGGCTCCTTCCTCTTCCTCGGACCCACGGGCGTCGGCAAGACCGAGCTCGCGCGCGCCCTCGCCGAGTACCTCTTCGACGACGAGCACGCCATGATCCGTATCGACATGAGTGAGTACATGGAGAAGTTCGCCGTCAGCCGTCTCGTCGGCGCGCCCCCGGGCTACGTCGGGTACGAAGAGGGGGGACAGCTCACCGAGGCGATCCGGCGCCGACCGTACGCGGTCGTGCTGCTCGACGAGATCGAAAAGGCCCACCCCGACGTCTTCAACCTCTTGCTGCAGGTCCTCGACGACGGGCGACTCACTGACGGGCAGGGTCGAACGGTCGACTTCACCAACGTCGTCATGATCATGACGAGCAACCTGGCCGGCGACCCCGAGGAGTTCTTCCGTCCCGAGTTCATCAATCGCGTCGACGACATCATCCGCTTTCGTTCCTTGGACCGCGACGACCTGGCCGTCATCGTGGGCATACAGCTCGAGCGCCTTCGCCGACGTCTCGCGGAGCGTCGTCTGACGCTCGAGGTCACGCCGGCGGCGTCCACGGCCCTCGCCGATGAAGGGTACGACCCGGTCTTCGGCGCGCGACCGCTGAAGCGCGTCATCCAGCGACGCATCGAGGACCCGCTTGCGCTCGCCGTTCTTAAGGGCGACTTCCATGACGGCGACACCATCCACGTCGACGCGCACGACGGGGTGCTCACGCTCCGCTAGACGACGGAGCCACTTTTTCCAGACGGTAGGCTTTACCTGCAACGAGGCCGTCTCGGAGGAGTCAAGTGCCCGCATCCGTAGTGGTCGGAACCCAGTGGGGTGACGAGGGCAAAGGTCGGACGGTTGACCTCCTCGCTCGTGACATGGACATGGTGGTGCGCTATCAGGGCGGCCACAACGCGGGCCACCGGATCGTCGTCAACGGCGAGGCCTTCGCACTGCAACTCGTCCCCTCGGGCGTGCTCTATCCCCACATCACGCCCGTCATCGGCAACGGCGTCGTCGTCGATCCCGCGGTACTGCTCGCCGAGTACGACGCCCTCGCGACGAGGGGCGTCGACCCGTCGCGTCTCGTGGTGTCCGGCAACGCGCACTTGATCATGCCCTACCACCAAGAACTCGACCGACTGACGGAGCGGTTCTTGGGCAAGAACGCCCTCGGCACCACCAAGCGCGGTATCGGTCCCGCCTACGCCGACAAGTCCTCGCGCGTCGGTCTTCGCGTGCAGGATCTCCTCGACCCCAAGATCTTTCGCGAGAAGCTCGCGCTGGTGCTGCACGAGAAGAACCTGATCCTCACCAAGATCTACAACCGACCGGCCCTCAGCGCCGAGGACATCGCGTCCAAGTACCTCGACGAGATGGCGCCACGGATCGCGCCCATGATCGGCGACACCGTCACCATCGTGCACGACGCCCTCGCCGCGGACCAGCGCGTCCTCCTCGAGAGCGCGCAGGCCACGTTCCTCGACCTCGACCACGGTACGTACCCCTTCGTCACGTCGTCGAATCCCATTGCGGGCGGCGCGTGCATCGGCGCGGGGCTCGGTCCGCGTGACATCACCGACGTCATCGGCATCGCGAAGGCCTACATCACGCGTGTGGGCGCCGGACCCTTTCCCACCGAACTCGACGGCGAGCTCGCCGAACTGTTGGTCGAACGCGGCCACGAGTTCGGCACCAACACCGGCCGTCGTCGACGGGTCGGCTGGTTCGACGCGGTCATGGCGCGCCAAGCCGCGCGACTGAATTCGTTGACGGAGATCGCCCTCACCAAGCTCGACGTCCTCGACACGCTCGCCGAGATCAAGGTCTGCGTTGGCTACGAGGCGAACGGCGTGCACTACGACCATCCGCCGTATCATCAGTCGGTCCTGCACGAGGTGACGCCGATCTACGAGACGCTGCCGGGCTGGCAGACGGACATCACGTCAGCGACGGACTACGAACAACTCCCGAGTGCGGCGAAGCGGTACGTGAAGTTCTTGGAAGAGACCACCGGCGTCACCATCTCCGTGGTGAGCGTGGGCCCCGGTCGAGAGCAGTTCGTTCGACCCACGTGAGTCGCTGCGTCGTCGTCGGTTCGGGCGCGCGCGAGCACGCCCTCGCGTGGGCCCTGTCGAAGAGCGCCGAGGTCATCGTGACCCCGGGCAACGCCGGGATCGCCGCGCACGGCTTCACCTGCGTCACGACGCCCGCGAGTGAACTCGACGCGGACCTCTTCGTCGTCGGTCCCGAGCAGCCACTCGTCGAGGGACTCGCCGACCAGCTCCGCGCGCAAGGCAAGTTGGTCGTCGGTCCGGGCGTCGACGGCGCGCAGCTAGAAGGGTCGAAGGCGTACATGAAGGAGTTCTTCACCGCGGCCGGCGTGCCGACCGCGGCGTACGAGACGTTTCGCGACGAGCAGTCGGCGTACGAATTCCTCGACACGTTGCTGCCGCCCTACGTCATCAAGACCGACGGTCTCGCCGCCGGCAAGGGCGTCACCGTCACGAACATCATCGACGAGGCGCGAGCCGACGTCCACGACAAGTTGAGCGGCGAGTCCTTTGGCGACGCCGGCACCACGATCGTCATCGAAGAGGGACTGGTGGGCGAGGAGTGCTCGTTCCACGTGCTCTGTGACGGAACGGACGTACTGCCGCTGACCGCGGCGCAGGACTTCAAGCGCGTGGGCGACGACGACCGGGGCGCTAACACGGGCGGCATGGGCGCGTACGCCCCGATGTCGGCGATGACGAGCGCCCAACGCGACGAGATCGTCCGCGACGCCATCGCGCCCACGCTCGCGGAACTGAAGAAACGTGGCGTCGACTTTCGCGGCGTCCTCTACGCCGGGATCATGTTGACGTCCTCGGGGCCGAAGTTGCTCGAGTACAACGTTCGATTCGGTGACCCCGAGACCGAAGTCCTGGTCCCGCTCTACGGTGACGGTTTCTACGACCTGTTGTTGCGCACCGCCGAGGGACGGCTCGCGGGCGCGAGCGCGTCGTCCTCGGGCGCCGCGGTGACGGTCGTTCTCGCGGCGCAGGGTTACCCCCAGCGTCCACGTTCGGGCGACGTCATCCACGGACTCGGGCCCGACGGGCAACTCGCCGTGGCGAACGAGAACGTCATCATCTTTCACGCGGGGACGTCGCGCGACGCCGCCGGTCAGTTCGTGACGAGCGGCGGACGGGTGCTCGCCGTGACGGGACTGGGCGCGGACGTCAAAGAAGCACGTCGTCGCGCGTACGAGGGCGCGGCGCTCATAACCTTTGAGGGAAGCGTTCGTCGAAGCGACATCGCGAAATCGGCTTCCGAGGGAGAACAGTGATTCCGAGGTACGCACCCAACGACGTGGCCGCGCTCTTCAGTGACGAGCACCGTTTTGACACCATGCTCGAGGTCGAACTGCTGGCCGCCGAGGCGTTGGTCGAGCTCGGCGTCGTGCCGGCTCACGACGCCGCGACACTGCGTGAACGTCGCCCCGTCGTGGACGCGGCCTTCGTCGACGACGTCAACCGACGTGAAGAGGTCACCAACCACGACACGGCGGCGTTCGTCGACGTCGTCCAGGACCGAATCGGCATGCCCGAAGGGGCCTGGGTGCACTTCGGTCTGACCTCGTCGGACGTCGTGGACACCGCGTTCTGCGCCACCCTCACGTCGGCGATGGACATCGTCATCACCGAGACGACGAACCTCCGCGACGCGCTGACACGTCGGGCGCTCGAGACCGTGGACGTGCCCATCATGGGACGAACGCACGGCATGCACGCCGAGCCGACGACGTACGGGGCGAAGTTCGCGCTCTTCGCCCTGCAGGTCGATCGCGATTTACAACGCGCGCGCGACGCGCGCACGGCCATCGCCGTGGGCAAATTGAGCGGTGCCGTGGGCACGTTCTCGAACATCGACCCGTCCGTCGAGACGTACGTTTGCTCGCACCTCGGACTCACGCCGGTGCCGGCGACCCAGGTCATCGCGCGCGACCGCCACGCGCAGGTCCTCTACGCGTGCGCGGCGCTCGGCACGTCGATGGAGCAGTTCTCGCTCGAAGTCCGTCACCTCGCGCGTAGCGAGGTCGGCGAAGTCGAAGAGCCCTTCGCGCCGGGACAGAAGGGCTCCTCGGCGATGCCCCATAAACGAAATCCCGTCGTCGCGGAGCGCTTGAGCGGCTTGGCGCGGGTCCTTCGCGGTTACCTGCAGGCCGGGCTCGAAGACGTGGCGCTCTGGCACGAGCGCGACATCTCACACTCGAGCGTGGAGCGCGTGATCATGCCCGACGCGCTCCAGCTGACGGTCTACATGTTGCGAAAGGCGACGTGGTTGGCCGACGGACTGGTGCTGCGTCCCGAACGTGCGCTCTTCAATCTGACCGAGGCCTCGCTCGGCCTCGTCTTCTCCCAGTCGGTGTTGCTCGCCCTCATCGAGTCTGGCGTCTCGCGCGACGACGCGTACCGCGTCGTGCAAGCGGCTGCGCGGACCTCGATCGAGGAGCGCCGTAACTTTCGTGACGTCATCGAACACGACGGCGACGTGTCGTTGAGCGGCGAGGCGTTGGCCCGAGCGTTCGACCTCGACCGGCTGTTGGCGCATCGCCGTCGCGTGCTCGATTCCCTAACGTGGCAAGCGTGAACGACCTCGGACTCAGGCACCTCTACTCGGGCAAGGTTCGCGACCTCTACGAAGTAGACGAGGCGCGACTCCTGATGGTCGCGTCGGATCGTCTCAGTGCCTACGACGTCGTGATGAACGAGCCGATTCCACAAAAAGGACGGGTGCTCACGGGGTTGACGGACTACTGGACCCGCGCGTTCGCCGACGACGTGCCCAGTGCCCTTCAGACGTGCGACACCGACGAGATCGACGAGGTCGTGCCCGGCTTCGTGGGTCACGAGGAACTTCACGGTCGCACGATGTTGATGCGCCGCGCCGAGATGATGTCCCTCGAGTGCATCGTTCGGGGACGTCTCGCGGGACAGGCCTTCGAGGAGTACGTGGAGCGCGGCACGGTGCACGGCATGGCCGCTCCGACGGGACTTCGGCTCACGGATCCCTTCCCGGAACCCATCTTCACGCCGTCGACCAAAGCGGTCGTCGGACACGATCAGAACATCGACCTCGCGGCCGCGGCCGCGATCGTCGGCGCCGATCGGCTCGAAGAGGCGCAAGCGTTGTGTTTGGACCTCTTCGTGCGTGCCTCGCGGAGACTCGACGACGTGGGACTCGTCCTCGCCGACACCAAGTTCGAACTCGGCGTCGTCGACGGCGCGTTGGTGGTCTGTGACGAAGTGTTGACCCCGGACTCGTCGCGCATCTGGCCGGCCGATCAAGTGCGCGCGGGCGAGGTGCCGCCCGCGTTCGACAAGCAACCGTTTCGCGACTGGCTGACCAACGCGTCGTGGAATCGTGTTCCGCCGCCCCCGCCGGTGCCCGACGACATCGTCAACATCACGTCGGCGCGCTACATCATGGCGTACGAGCGAATTACCGGACACCTTCTCGTCGACTGGTACGGTTTTTAGAGTGAACTACTTCGTAATCGTGGACGTCACGCTGCGCCACGGCATCGCCGATCCCGAGGGTGCCACCATCGAACGAGCCTTACCGGCACTGGGTTTTAGCGGTGTTTCCAACGTCAAGGCCGGTAAATCCTTTCGCATGTCCATCGACGCCGCGAACGAACACGAAGCGCTGGAAAAGGCGTCGGCGCTGGCCGAACGTCTGCTCTCGAATCCGGTGATCGAAGACGCCGCGGTGCGACTCGGCGAAACGGTGGCGCCCTGAAGCGCGTCGGCGTCGTCGTCTTTCCGGGATCGAACTGCGAGTACGACGCCGCCGAAGCGATGAAGACCCTCGGCGTCGCGGTGGAACTGGTGTGGCACTCGACGACCGACCTTTCCGACTTTGACGGCGTCATACTGCCCGGCGGGTTCGCGCACGGCGACTACCTTCGTCCCGGCGCGCTCGCTCGCTTCTCGCCCGTCATGGGAGCCGTGCAGCGCTTCGCCGAGGAGGGTGGTCCGGTGCTCGGGATCTGTAACGGTTTCCAGGTCCTCACCGAGGCCGGTCTCTTGCCGGGAGCGCTGCAGAAGAACGTAGGTCTTGCGTTCCTCTGTCAGCCCACGACCCTCGTGGTCACCTCGAACAACTCGGTCCTGACGGCAGGGGCGACGCTCGACGACGAACTCGTCATCCCCATCAACCACTTCTCCGGCTCCTACACCTGCGACGACGAGACGCTGGAGCGGATCGTCGAAAACGGTCAGGTCGTCCTTCGCTACAAGGACAACCCCAACGGCTCGCGAGCCGACATCGCGGGACTCGCGAACGAACGAGGCAACGTCGTCGGACTCATGCCCCACCCCGAGCGCGCGATGTCGACGCTGCTCGGCAGCGCCGACGGTCGCGTACTACTCGAGAGTTTCGTCGCGGCCAACGTCGCCGCGTGACGAGGGCGCAGAGCCACTCGTCGACGGCCAGTAGTTTGTAGTCGTGACTAGCCCTCCCCAGAGCCTTCACCGAGCTCTCGGGCTGAGCGACGACGAGTACGAAGGCATCGTGACCGTCCTCGCACGAGAGCCGAATCACTTGGAACTGGCGCTGTTCGGCGTCATGTGGTCCGAGCACTGCTCGTATAAGTCGTCGCGACTGCACCTTCGACGTCTGCCGACCGAAGGACCGCACGTGCTGGTGGGCCCGGGGGAGAACGCGGGGGTCATCGACGCGGGTGACGGGATCGCCGTGGCGATCCGCATCGAGAGCCACAACCATCCCTCGGCCATCGAGCCCTACCAGGGCGCCGCGACGGGCGTCGGCGGGATCCTGCGCGACGTGTTCACGATGGGCGCGCGTCCGCTCGCCGTCATGGATCCACTCTTCTTCGGTGAACTCACCGACGCTCGCCAGCGATGGCTCGTCGAGGGCGTCGTGTCGGGCATCTCGGGGTACGGCAACTCCGTGGGCGTCCCGACCATCGGCGGCGAATTGACTTTTGACGACTGCTACAGCTCGAACCCCTTGGTGAACGTGCTCTGTGTCGGCGCGTTGCCCAAGGAGCGTCTGGTCCTCGGCGTCGCGTCGGGCGTGGGGAACCTCGCCGTGCTGCTCGGCTCCAGCACGGGGCGTGACGGGATCGGCGGCGTGTCGGTGCTGGCGTCCGCTGGATTCTCCGGCGCCGACGGCGCCGCGTCGATCGACGACGCGAAGCGCCCGAGCGTGCAAGTCGGCGACCCCTACGAGGAGAAGCGTCTCATCGAAGCCTGTCTCGCGCTGCTCGACGATCATCTGGTCGTCGGCATCCAAGACCTCGGCGGTGCGGGCCTCGTGTGCGCGACGAGTGAAACCGCGGCGCGTGGCGGCGTCGGGATGGACGTCGACGTGACGGCCGTGCCGTTGCGCGAACTCGGCATGGCCCCCTTCGAGATCATGACCTCGGAGAGTCAAGAACGAATGTTGGCGATCATCACGCCCGAGAACTTGGACGCGGTCACCGCCCTGTGCAAGAAGTGGGAGGTGCGCGCCTCCGTGGTTGGACGCGTCGTCGAACCAGAGAGGCTCAGTGACGGCACGACCCGGGGCATGTTGCGCATCCGCAACGGCTTCGAGGGCGAGATCCTCGCGGACGTACCGGCCTCGGCGCTCGCCGACGACGCGCCCCTCTACGACCGACCCCGCAAACGTCCGGCGAACCTCGACGACGTGCGCGCGGACGATCCGACGTTCGACGAGCCAGTCGGTTCAGCGAGCGATGACCTGCTCGATCTTCTCGTCGATCCCTTGTGGGTGCACCGTCAGTACGACACGCAACTCTTCTTGAACACCGTCGTCGGGCCCGGTCGCGACGCCGCGCTCCTGCGGTTGGCCGGCCCGGGACTGCCGGACTCGAAACGAGGCATCGCGCTCTCGACGGACTCGAACCCTCGCTGGTGCGCGCTCGATCCTCGGATCGGTACGGCGCTCACGGTTATCGAGGGTGTGGCCAATCTCGCCTGCGTGGGCGCCAAGGCGAAGGCCGTCGTCAACTGTCTCAACTTCGGCAATCCCGAACACCCCGACGTGATGTGGCAGCTCTCCGAATCGATCGACGGTATGGCCGAAGCCTGCGTCTCACTGGAGTTGCCGGTCATCGGCGGCAACGTCTCGCTCTACAACGAAAGCGGCGGGAGCGACATCGACCCGACGCCGGTCATGGGCCTCCTCGGTGTCGTCGACGAACTCGTCGCGCCGCCGCCCGGCTGGAACTGGGGCAGTGACGACGTGCTCGTGCTCGTCGGCGAACGCCGCGCCGACGGCGAACGACCCTTTCCACTGGGCGGATCGCGCTGGGCCACGAAGCGTGGACGTCGCGGCGGGGTCATCGAAGACATCGATCACGCGGCGCTCACCTTGACGTTGGACTTCGTCGTCGGCGAGATCGCGGCGATCTGCGCGGGTGGCGCCAGTGACGTGACCGCCGTCCACGACGTCGGCGGCGGCGGACTTGCGGGCGCGTTGGCCGAGATGGTGGCAGCCACGGGTCTCGGTGCTGACGTCGTCGAACTCGAAGGACACGCGGAACTCTTCAGCGAGTTTCCCGGCCGATTCGTCATGGCGACGAACGACGTCGAAGCCTTTCAAGACCGTGCGCGCGCGCAGGGCGTTTCGACGACGCGACTCGGCACGGTTGGTGGCGACTCCCTGCGAGTGGGTTCGATGATCGACCTGCCGGTCACGCGGATCGTCTCGAGGCGACGTGACGCGCTCGAAAACGCGCTCGGCGCGTTGGTCTAGCGAGCCGCTTTCAGCTCCGTGAGGATCTCGTCGGGAACGCGAAGGTCGCCCACGCGACCGACGCCGAGCGACACGTCTTCCTTGTAATGGCCGTGGTAGTCCGATCCGCCGGTGGGGATCATGCCCGCGTCGCGGGTGAGCTTCACCATGAGTGCCCTCGTCGGGGCGTTGGTGCCGCCGTAGTAGGCCTCGATCCCTCGAAAGCCCCGCTCGCGAAGCGACGCCATCACCCGAGGCATGGTCGCCTCGATCGCGTACGGGGAGACGTCGTCCACGTAGTTGACGAGCGGGTGCGCGATGGAGAACACCGTGCCCGATCCCTTGGCGGCGTCCACGAATCGCTCGATGGGCATGCTGGTCTTTGGGATATAGGCCCGGCCCGTGTTGCCGAGCCAGTCGACGAAGACTTGATTCCACCGTTCGTCGGTTCGTTCGCCCACGATCTCGGGGTGCAGTTCGAACATCGCCCGCGCGAAGTGGGGCCGACCCACGGAATGCAGGTTCCCCGATATCCGCGTGAGGTACTCCAGCGTGAGGTTTTCAAAGCCCTTTTCCTGCAGGGCCTTGACGAGTTCGACGTTTCTGACGTCACGGTCGTGGCGAAGCGACGCCAGTTCCTTCTGGAGGGGATGGGCCGCGTCGAGGGGCAAGAAGTACGCCAGGACGTGGACGTTGCGGGGAATGGTCTCGCCGCCTCGTTGCATGGGGAACTCGTTGTCGCGCAGGGAGACCTCGACGCCCGGCACGAGCTCGACGCCGTAGTGGGCCGCCGCGGTCGCCATCTCGTCGTGGCTGGCCGTGGTGTCGTGGTCCGTGAGGGCCAGAGCGCTCAGGCCCAGATCGTGGGCTTTCGCCGCCAACGCCGCGGGGGTGTCGGACCCGTCGGAGAACGTTGAGTGCGTGTGCAGATCAATCATCGACGTAGCGTACTCAACGTGCGAGAAGTGACCTTGAGCCTGTGCGAGACTGGCGTAGTGCCCGCCACCGTTTTGACCCCTAACGTGGATGGCAAATGAAAGAAGCCTGCGGCGTCGTTGGAATCGTGGCCCCGGGTCGTGACGTCGCGCATCTCTGTTACGACGCACTCTTCGCACTCCAGCACCGCGGTCAAGAGTCCGCGGGCATGGCGACCTTCCAGAACCAACAGATCACGGTCGTGAAGGACAACGGACTCGTGAGTCACGTCTTCGCGGAATCGACGTTGCGCGCGCTCGGCGGCTCTCTCGTCATCGGTCACACTCGTTACTCCACGTCGGGCTCGGCCAACTGGACGGCGGCGCAGCCCGTCTACCGATCGGCCGGCGCGTCGGGCTTCGCGCTCGCGCACAACGGCAACCTCACGAACACGACGCATCTCGCCGCCGAAGCGGACATCGAGTACACCTCGATGCTGTCGGACTCGGACCTCGTCGCCGAACTCTTGGCACGCGAAGTGGAGCGAGGTACCTCGCTGAGCGACGCGCTGCGCGTCGTTCTCTCCGACGTCGAAGGCGCCTTCTCGATGGTGATCCTCGAAGCCAACGAAGTGCACGCCGTGCGTGACCCCTACGGCTTTCGCCCCCTCTGTCTCGGTCGGATCGGCACCGCCGACGCGCCCGAGGGCTGGATCGTGGCCTCGGAGTCGCCGGCCCTCGACGTCATCGGCGCGACGTTCGTTCGCGAGATCTCTCCCGGCGAGATGGTGACCATCACCAAAGACGGCCTGACGAGCCAGCAGCTCCTCGAACCCGCCGAGGGCAAGCAGCGGTTGTGCATCTTCGAGTTCGTCTACTTCGCGCGCCCCGACGCGTACCTCATGGGCCACCAGGTCCACTCGACGCGTCGGCGCATGGGCGAGCTGCTCGCGCAGCAGTCCAACGTCGAGGCCGACCTCGTGATGGGGGTGCCGGACTCGGGCGTTCCCGCCGCCGAGGGCTACGCCAAGATCTCCGGGATCCCGTTCGGTCAGGGACTCGTGAAGAATCGCTACATCGGACGGACCTTCATCTCACCCGACCAGAACGAGCGCGCGAAGAGCGTGCGTCGAAAGTTGAATCCACTGAGGGAGAACATCGAGGGCCAGCGACTCATCGTGGTCGACGACTCGATCGTGCGCGGCACCACCACGAAGGCGCTCGTCGGGATGTTGCGCGACGCCGGCGCGAAAGAAGTGCACCTTCGCATCTCGTCGCCACCGTTCATGTGGCCCTGCTACTACGGCATCGACACGCCCAACCGTGACGACCTGCTGGCGGCGAACAACTCCATTCAAGAGATGAACGACTTCATCGGATCCGACACGCTCGAGTTCATAACGCTCGAGAACCTTCGCGCGGCAGTGCAGCTCGACGGCGAATGTTGTGACGCCTGTCTCACCGGCACGTACCCGGCGCCGATTCCCGTAACCCTGGGCGCGGTGGGAAGTCGCTGGTGAGTCGATTGCTCGATGTCGTCGGCGCACGTACGTACTCCGACGCGGGGGTGTCGATCGAAGCCGGTGACGCAGTCGTCGAGCGATTCAAGTCGAGCGTCGAGAGTACGTTCCGTCCCGGCGTCCTCGGTGGCATCGGTGGTTTTGGTGGGCTGTTCGCGCTCGACACCAAGAAGTACGACGAACCCGTGCTCGTCGCCTCGGCCGACGGCGTCGGCACGAAACTTGAAGTCGCCCGACTCGTCGGACGCTACGACACCGTGGGTATTGACCTCGTCGCCATGCTGGTGGACGACCTGGTCTGCGTCGGCGCGGAGCCGCTCTTCATGCTCGACTACGTGGCCGTTGGATCGGTGAACCCCGAACAGCTCGCCGTGTTGGTGGCGGGCATCGCGGACGGCTGTCGCCAAGCCAACGTCGCACTACTCGGTGGTGAGACGGCCGAGCACGGGGGTGTCATGAAGCCCGACGACCTCGACGTCGCCGGGTTCGCTCTGGGTGTCGTCGAAAGCCGCGACGTCCTTTCCGCGCAGCGCGTGCGCGCGGGCGACGTGCTCGTTGGTCTGCACTCGCCGGGTCTTCGTTCCAACGGGTACTCGCTCGCGCGCGAGGTTCTCGTGACGAGTGCCGCCTCGCTGCTGGAGCCCGCCTACGAGGGCGCGACGCGAACACTCGGTGACGAGTTGTTGGTACCGTCGGTCATCTACGCGCCGTGCGTCGTGGCGTTACGCCAAGAACTCGGTGGAGCGGTGCACGCCGTGGCGCACGTGACGGGTGGGGGCATCGTGGGCAACGTCGCGCGACTCTTGCCCGACGAGCTCGACGCCGTGATCGATATGGAGACCTTTCCCACGCCGGAGATCTTTCTCGAGATCCAGCGCCGCGGCCCGGTGAGCGCTGCGGAGATGGTCCGTGTCTTCAACTGCGGCCTCGGCATGGTCGTCGCCGTCGACCCGAGCGCCGCCGAGGCGGCGGTGACGCTCGCGCGCACGCTCGGTGTCGGGGCTTCGCTCGTCGGCGAGGTTCGTCCCGGAACAAAAGAAGTGGTCCTCACGTGAGTGACGCTCGCGAGCGCGTGCGCGAGCACCTGCTCGAACACTCGGTTCGACGTGGTGCGTTCACGTTGAAGTCCGGTCGCACGTCGACGTGGTTCATCGACTCGAAGCAGACGATCTGCGCTCCCGAGGTGATGGTCGATCTCGCGACGCTCGTGCTCGACGCCATCCCCGACGACGCGACCGCCATCGGAGGGCTCACCATGGGCGCTGACGGCGTCAGTTTCATCACCGCCGGGGTCGCGGCCACGAGGGGCCGGACCCTCAACGCGTTCAGCGTGCGAAAAGAGGTGAAGGACCACGGCGCGGGCGGTCGGATCGCGGGCGTACTGCACGAGGGCGACCGGGTGGTCATCACCGAAGACACCGTCACGCGCGGGACCAGTCTGCTCGAGGCCGTTCACGTCGCCCAAGAAGTCGGCGCTGAGGTCGTGCTGATCTTGGCCGTCGTCGATCGAGGCGGGACGGCCGAGGCGATGACCGCCAGCGAGGGGCTGAGGTTCCAGGCGCTCTTCAGCGCGCCCGACCTCGGCTTTCCCTACGAGGGCGCGTAGCTCGCGTCGAGAACGTCGAGCACCTTGGCTCGCCACGCGTCGAGCGCGGGGTAGTGGTCGGCCGCGGTGTGGCCGAATCGAAGGATCAGCGCGTCGAGCGCGGGCACCACGTTGATCATCTGACCCTCGTAGCCACTCGCCCAGTACGTGCCGTACCGGTCGCCGGTCACCCACCACTGCCACGAGTAGAAAGAACCACTCTCGACGTCGACGCTGAGCGGGGTCTGCGCCGTCGCCGCCCACTCCCGCGAGACGAGCTGTTCTCCGTTCCACTCGCCACCTCGAAGGTAGAGCAGTCCGAACTTCGCGAAGTCGAGCGCCACCGCGTGGACGTAACTCGACGCGATGAAGACGCCCGTCGGATCGAAGGTCGCGACGGCGCTCGTCATTGCGAGTGGCGCGAACAGTCGCGAGGTGAGGTACTCCCGGTACGGGTCGCCGTGACCGACGACGTCGGCGACGACGCGACTGAGCACGTTCGTCGTGCCGCTCGAGTAGTTGAAGAAGGTGCCGGGCTCGTGGGCGAGCGGGAGTCGCGCGGTGTAGCCCGCGACGTCGGCTTGGCCCTCACCGAAGAGCATCTCGATCACGTGACTGGTCTGGCCGATCTCGTACTCTTCCACGAAGGCGAGTCCGTCACGCATCGCCAGGAGGTCTCGGATCTTGATGCGGTGTCGAGCGTCGGATTCGTCGCTCCATTCGGGCACCGGGGCGAGTTGGTCGGGGTCGAGGCGTCCCTCGTCGACGAGGGTGCCGATCACCATGTGCAACATCGACTTGGCCATCGACCACGAGAGCAGTTGGCTCGACGCAGTGATGGGCTCAGGGGGACGGTCGAAGAACTCCTGTACGCCGCCGTAGCGCTCGACGAGGACGCGACCTCCCTGGATGACGACCACGGCGTTGGTGATCGCGAGCTCTTCGCTCGTGAACACCTCGTCGACGACGGCGTCGAGCTCGCGTTGTCGCGGGTGCTCGCCCCGGGGCCATTCGGCGAGTGGCCACGCGACGTCGCGAGGCTGCGGTGCGAAGGCGGGGACGATGAGGGGGAGGGCGTCGCTGGTCATGGTCCTGTGCATTGTTGCACGCGCTGACGTCACAGGTCGTCTCTAGCGTTCGGGGATGGATAACGCCGAGGGACTCGTCACCGCGCACTACGTCTACCGCTCGGAGGTGGTCTCCTCGCGACATCGCCGACAGGTGAGCCTCTACCTCGTGGCGCGACTCGAAGGCTCGAACGTCGTCGCTCGGATCGACTCCCTGGGACTCGTCTCCAGCGCACAGCGGTCGGGCGTCGTCAACGCGCCCGGAGAGCGTGGCGCGTTGACGATCGTGGGACGCTGGCGACAGACGACGAGTCGACATCACTCGAAGGTCCTCGTCGCACCGACGGGGAACTGAACGACGGGCGTCGCGAGGTTGGACCTGCGCGAACAAATGGTGGTCGAGACCGGCGTCGATCCGGTGACCTCACGCTTTTCAGGCGCGCGCTCTACCAACTGAGCTACTCGACCTCCTCGTCACCCCAGGGGGGTGTCGAGCGGACCTGACGGGATTTGAACCCGCGACCTCCGCCTTGACAGGGCGGCGTGCACTCCGAGCTGCACCACAGGTCCTCGGTGTTCCCAAAGTCGAGACTTTGAGACGCGAAGGAATAGTCTAACCGCTGGCGCCGACCCCGCTCGTGGGTGTCGTTAGTCGGCGAGCACGAGACAGAACGGGTGGCCCACGGGGTCGTAGTAGACCCGAAACGTCTCGCCCGGCTGGTACTCGGCTTTGAGTGCGCCGACGCTCAACACGTGTTCCTCGCCCGCGTCGAGGTCCGACACCTCGAAATCGAGGTGGACCTGTTGGGGGACTGGTCCTTCGGGCCAGGTGGGAGCCACGTAATTAGCGATCTTCTGGAACCCGAGGACCGCGCCGTGTTCGGTCATCATCTCGATCCACGTGACCTGCTCGACGGGAAAGTCGTCCAAGGGCTCGACTTCACCACCGGTGAGTCGGGCGTAGAAATCAGCGAGGGCGATCGGATCGGGGCAGTCCAACGCGTACACCTGTAGTCGGGGCAAGTTACTCACGAAACCTCCTAGGGCCTACGGGCTTCATGGTAGCGCTGCGGTGCGACGGCGTCACCTCGGTACAGTAGACGTGATGAACCGGCGCGCCACCGACTTGATGCATCCGGCGCGTTGGGGCGACTGGTTTCGCTCGGTGTTCGTGCTTGCCG
>DASZIH010000044.1:0-25893 GCA_035949355.1 Acidimicrobiales bacterium | reverse complement strand
GTGAGCGACGACACCCCCTCGTCTCGCGGGAGGTCTCGCGTTTCCCTTCCGTCCATCGCGCGCGAGTGGACGCGACTAGGTTGCGTCGGTTTCGGCGGTCCTCCGACACACGTTGCGCTGCTGCGGCGGATGTGCGTCGACGAACGGCACTGGCTGGAGCCTGATGAGTTTGAAGACGCGATCGCCAGCACGAATCTCTTGCCCGGTCCCGCGTCGACCCAACTCGCGATCTTTTGCGCCTGGCGACTTCGTGGCGCCGTCGGCGGCGTCCTGGGCGGCGTCTGCTTCATCCTTCCGGGACTCGCGATCATCCTCGCGCTCTCCGTCGTGTTTCTCGCCCACCATCCCGCGGGCTGGATTCTCGGTGCCGCGGCCGGCGCGGGCGCCGCGGTGCCAGCAGTTGCCCTCAACGCGGCGCGCCAACTTGTCCCGTCAAGTCGTGAGCGTGTCGGTCCTCGACGATCCTCAAGAATCCGTTGGATCGTCTACGTCGTCGCGGGCGGTGTCGCTGCGGCGACGATTGGTCCGTACCTCGTGGTCGTGCTCGTCGCCGCGGGACTCGCTGAACTCACCATTCGGCGAGGCGATCAACGAAGGACGAACCCGAGAATGGCCTTCATCCCCATCGCGGCACTGCACACCGTGGCGTTAGGCGGCGTGGGCGCCTTGGCGTGGGTGGCCTTCAAAGTCGGCGCCCTCTCCTACGGCGGTGGATTCGTCATCGTGCCGATCATGCAGCACGACGCGGTGTCGACCTACCACTGGATGACCGCTGCGCAGTTCCTCAACGCCGTCGCGCTCGGCCAGGTCACGCCCGGACCTGTCGTCCAAACGGTCGCCGTGGTCGGTTACGCAGCCGCGGGCGTCGGCGGAGGACTCCTCGCCGCAACGATCGCGTTCGCTCCCTCGTTCTTCTTCGTGTTGCTTGGCGGACCGAGATTCGACACCATTCGAAGGAACGAGTCAATCCGTTCTTTCTTCGCGGGCGCGGGACCCGCCGTCATCGGCGCCATCGCCGGATCGGCGATCCCCTTGGGACTCGCACTCCAATTCTTCTGGCAACTTCCGGTACTGGTCGGCGCCATGGTCTGGCTTTTCCTCGTTCGCCGTGACGTCGTGAGCTGCCTCCTTGTCGCCGGCTTCGTCGGCGTGCTCCTAGCCCTCGTCGGCGTCAAGGTCTAACGCGGCTCGTCGCCTTTTGTAACGCGTTTGGCGTTGGCGGGACTGCACTTACGGACGAGCTCGTCCGAAGTGACCATCGAAACGAACACTGCGCACGCGGAGAGGAACGATCACATGAAGAGACTTTTGACAACCTTGGCCCTCCCCACGGCCCTCGCCCTGGGGATACTCACCCTTGGCGTGAACGCGGTCCCGGCGGGCGCAGCCCAATCGCACGCCACCATGAAGGCTCACACCTGGCACGGCAAGGTCGGAAAGCTGAACGAAACGATGGGCACCACGGAGTCGTTCAACTTGGTCGTCGGCGCGAAGACGTTCGTCGTTCACTACGACGCGATGACGCACTGGGTCATGGGCACGAAGAAGAACCTCAAGGTCGGCGCCCTCGTCACGGTCACCGGCACCCTTACCCACTCGACCATCGCGGCGGCGACGCTCAGTGCTTAGCAACTTCTTAGGTCACCTGCGACCCCGCGTCGACGCTTTCACTGGCAGTATGGAGGTGCTCCACGCCACTTCATCGGAAAGGGGCAACCATGTCGTTCACCGACGTGACGTTTAGGTTCGCCCGAGACCTTCGTGGCGGCTCTCATCTCCGAGGCACGTCGCACCGTCTCGACGTCGTCGAATCGAGCTGACGGCGTGGCCAGCGCACTCCAAGAACCGACGTCGAACGAGCCGGTCAAGCGAATAGCCATTGGCCGACGGACCATCCTCGGTCTCAGCGCGCTCGGCGCGCTCGGTATCGCCTTCGGCAACAGCGTCCAGAACTTCCTGGGCGGCGCGTTCGGTTCGGGACTGGGCGGACTCCTGCCAGGTGGTGACCGTTTTCGTATCTACTCCATCACCGGCGCGTTCCCCAAGGTTCGCGAAAGCGATTATCGGCTGAAGGTCAGCGGACTTGTGGATCGTCCGAAGACCTTCACGTTGGCGGACCTGAAGTCCATGCCGGTGACGTCGTTCACGAAGCCCTTCCAGTGCGTAACGGGTTGGCGTGTGCCCAACGTCGAGTGGGAGGGCGTGTTGCTCTCGGACATCTTGGCGACCGTCGGCGTGAAACCTGGCGCGGTGGCGCTCACCTTTGAGTCGTACGACCGCGTGGACACCGAGAGTCTGACGATCGACCAGGCGCACTTGCCCGACGTCATCGTGGCCTATCGGATGCTCGGCGCGCCCGTCACGACCGAGCACGGCGGACCCGTACGGCTCTACGTGGCGCAGATGTTCGGCTACAAGTCCTTGAAGTGGCTTTCGGCCATCCGCGTCGTCGACACGGTGCAACCGGGCTTCTGGGAGCAGAACGGCTACCCGGTGAACGGTTGGCTCGACGGTTCGACGGGCCCGACCAACCCGACACCGAGTCTGGACTGACGTCGATGACCCTCACGCAAACGAAAGAGTCCACCACGCGAGTGCTCCGCTTCGACCGAGTCCAGCGAGCAGCGCACTGGGCGAACGCCACGCTCTTCGGGCTCTTGATGTTCACGGCGATCCCGCTCTACTTTGGTTCGTTCTTCGGCGTCGTCATGCAGCGCCACGTCATGGCGCAGATCCATCTCTGGAGCGGACTCGCGTTACCGATTCCCATCATCGTGTCGCTCATTGGCCCCTGGGGACGTCAGATGCGTCGCGACGTGCGGAGGTTCAACTACTGGACGCGACGCGAGATCGAATGGATGAGGACGCTCGGCAAGAGCACCATCGAAGCGGACAAGTTCAACCCCGGCCAGAAGCTGAACGCCATCTTCATCGTCGCGGCCATCATCATCATGCTCGCCACGGGATCCGTGCTCCAGTGGTTCAGGCTGTTTCCAGTCCCCTGGCGCGTTGGCGCGACGTTCGTCCACGACGTCTTCGCGTACGCGATCTTCGCGGCGGTCATTGGACACGTCGTCATGGCGCTCACGCATACCGAGTCCCTTCGCTCGATGTTCTCCGGCTGGGTGAGCGAGACATGGGCCGCGAAGCACGCACCGGGTTGGCTGAAGGAAGAGAAGCTGGCGCCGGACGCACGAAGCTCGCGCTGAAACAGCGCGAGCGCGTCGACGAGTTCGACGAACGACGCGTGGCGTCAACGGGAGAGGAGTCTGACGTGTGGGTGCGAGGGATCACCGGCGTGTTGCTGTGCGTCGTCGGCGTCGTGTGGATCGCCCAAGGTACGAACGTTCTGCACGGCTCGGGCATGAGTGGGCACGGTATCTACGCGGTACTCGGTGTCGTGGTGTTCGTCATCGGTGCCGCACTACTGGCATGGGCGTGGAGAGTCCGCAACGCTCAGACGCCGTAAGGGCCGAGATCGATCGACGGCGCGTGCAGCGCTCGATCGAACAGCTCAGCTAGGCAGCTCAACCCGATCGAGTACCCAGACGAAACCCTTTCCGGTGTGGCCTACAGCTTCCTTCTTTCGTACCTCTTCTTTGAGGAGGCGGAAACCGAGCTTCGGCGGCACCGCCGCGCTGGCGACGTTGGCCTGATCCATACGAATCTTCACCTGTCGAACGTCGGGCAGGTATCGAAACGCGGCGTCGGCGAGCGCCCTGGCCGCGGCGGTTGCGTACCCGCGACCGGTGCGATCGCTTCGGACCCAGTAACCAATCTCGGGAGCGTCGGGGTCCTCGACGACGTGCAGCCCGCCCGCGCCGATGAGTTCACCCGATGAGTTCTCGAAGAGGGCGTAGTTCCACTCCTTGTCCGCGTCAAAGAGCTCGTGACCGTTCCTCAAGACACTCACGAGTTCCTCGCGGTCTGGAGGGCCCTGCGCCCAAGGCATCCAAAACCGGAGTTCCTCCTGGCTGGACTCGACCGCCTCCAACATTTCGTCAACCATCTCGGGCAGCCAACGACGCAAGTAAATGTCCGCGTTGGCGAGACGGTTCGGTAGGAGTGCCATCCGAACATTATTGCTGACGGGAGGGAAGATTTCGTGTTGATACTCGATATGAATATCTTGCGACGGGTGCTTACAGTGAACGCTTTTGCCAGGAAGTCGCGCGGACGCACGCGATCGCAACCGGCCTTAGGACCGTCGGGCTAAGACATCTTCCGTGTGCTTCGCCACTCGAGCTCGCTCGTGGGGGTCCTTCATCACCGTGTTGTACGCCAAATGAGTGAGTCCGATCTGCAACTCGTAGCACAGGATTCGGTCCTCAAACTGTGGCAGGTCGAGACCAACGTCCTTGGCGTGGGCTATGAAGACGTCTCGAAAACCCAGCGCGTCGAGCGCCGGGAACCAAGGAGCCCAGAAGGCGAACCAGGCCACGTCGTAGAGAAAGTCTCCGTAGACGGAGCAACCCCAGTCGTAGACCGCCTCGAGTCGCTTCGCGTCAAAACTGACGAGAACGTTCCTGTTGAGTAGATCTCGATGGACGAGGTACAGATCATTGGGACAGTCAACGAGTCGATCGTTAAGCGCGGACGTCCCTCGAACGAAGAGCGACTCTATGTCGGCGTCTTTTGCCAGTTCGCTTCTCCACCCCCCAACGCGAGGGTTGCCGTCGTCCTCGACGGACGTGGCCAGCCACTCGCGCCACGTGAGGTGTTGGTCCCCCTTGGCCGGCCACGAGGCCGAAGCCCCCTGATCGATAGGGACGTCACGAAGTGCGTCGAAAAGACGCAAGAGATTGGGCGTCAATTTCTGAAATGACAACAGATCGAGCTGTTCGAGGAACAGACCGTGACGTCGTTCTGAGATCGCGAAGGCACCGCCAAACGCGGTGCCGACCTCATGGACCGTAGGAATCGGCAAGTAGGGTCCGGCGAACGTCGCGGCCTCACGGTCCATTTCGAAGTCCTCACCGTAAGCGCCGAAGCGAATGACGAAGTCGCGACCATCCCGTTGAAAGGCGAATGCTTTCGACCAGTCACCCTTACCGAGCAGAGTCACACCACTCACCGCCTGGCTAAAATGAGTGTCGAGGAACGATTGCACCTCGTCTACGGTCAGTAAATCCTTGGGCATCGCTCCAAACTATCGAGTCCGGGAAATCACGCCCTCGGCAGGAATCGCCTGTTACACAATGACGAAATTGTTCGAAGAACCGCTGGGTTGGTCTCCTATCGTTACGAGATGGAAGTGCTCAGCTGCTCGTCACCCGAAGAGTTCCTTTTTGAGACGGCGTCGTATCGCGGACGTGATCCGATTCGAACCAACGTACTCGGGTCCGTCGCGTCGTCAGTCGCCAGCGACGCTCGAATCTACGACGCCTACTGGTGGTGGCTGGTGAGAGACGACGGTGACGTCGTGGGCGCGGCGATGCGGACTGCGCCTTTCGGCCTGCAGATCGGTCCGATGGCTAAGGACGCAGCGGCGAAACTCGCCGAAGCCGTAGCGAAGGATGACGACGGGTTTCCGTGGTTGGCCGGATCAGAGGAGCTCGTGACGACGTTTCTCGCGCGTTACGCGGATGGACACTCTCGCGGTTCGTCGAGAACTTCCAAACGAGGTCGAATGAGTTTTCTCTACGAACTTAGAGATCTCCTCGTTCCCGACGTCGATGGGAACAGTCGAGTGGCGACGATGAATGATTTCGAGTTGGTCGATCAATGGACGTCCGACTTCCACTACTTCATCGAAGGCACGGCTCGTGAGGCCGACGAGAGGGATCAAGCAGCACTCGTGGCGAGAGTGAACGAGGGAGCGCTCAGCCTCTGGTCCGTGCGCGGCGTCGTTGTCGCGATGGCTGGACGCGCCACGCCCGTTGAGACGCCGTCGGGACTCGTCACTCGGATCGGTCCCGTCTTTACCCCGGCGGAGAATCGCGGACGCGGCTACGGCTCCGCGGTGACGGCCTCCGTCTGTGAAGGGCTGCTCGCTCAAGGTTCCAGAGTGATGCTCTACACCGACGCCGACAATCCGACGAGTAACGCTGTCTATCAACGAATTGGCTTTCAAATGATAGACAACGTCGTCCAATACGACCTCGTGGAGGTATGAGCGTGGATCAACAGGGTGGACGTCCGCCGTATATTGAACCAATCACTCCGGAGCCCAAACCCCACAAGAGCAAAGCGCCCTTCGGACGCATCGTCGCGGTCGTCGTGGCGGGCATCAGTCTTTACGTCCTCTTGCCCGCGCTCGTAAAAGTCGTCTCGTCGTGGCCCCGACTCTTGACGCTGGAGCCGTGGTGGCTGCTCACTGCCCTCCTCTGCGAGGCCGCCAGTTTCGTTTGCGCCATGGCATTGCTTCGCCTCGTCCTTCGAACAAAGAGTTGGTTCGCCGTCGTGACGGCAGGGCTCGCGGGCAACGCCGTCACGAATACGTTGCCCGGTGGCGACGCCGTGGGGGCAAGTGTGCAGTATCGAATGCTTGCGGGCACCGGCATCGACACCGTCCAAGCCGCCAGTGGACTCGCCGTCTCGTCCATCATCGGCGTGGCTGCTCTGTTCTCCTTGCCAATCTTCGCCCTGCCCGTCATCATCGGTGGGACGGCGGTCAGCGCTGGTCTCGTGCACGCCGGCGAACTCGGCGGCGTTGGCTTCTTCCTTATCGTGGCGCTCGGTGCCGTCATCCTCACGACCGACAAGACGTTGCTCACCCTCGGCAAGACCATCCAGTGGGTCTTGGACAAACTGCCGCGACGCCGAAAGAAGTCGACTGACCTTGGCGCGCGTCTGGTCGCTGAACGCAATCTGGTGCGAAGCGATCTTGGCAAGAACTGGTGGAAAGCCCTCCTGCTGATTGGTGGTCGCATTGGGCTTGACTACCTCAGTCTCTTGGCAGTCCTTCGCGCGACGGGAAGTCGTCCCAACCCCTCGCTCGTGCTCTTGGCGTACGCCGCCACGGCCGTCTTGGCTCTCCTCCCCTTGACCCCAGGGGGACTCGGCCTCGTTGAGGCGAGTCTTAGTGGTCTCCTCGTGCTCGCGAACATTCCCACCGGCAACGCCGTCGTCGCGACGCTCGCGTTCCGACTCGGCTCCTACTGGTTGCCGACGATTGGTGGCGGCGTCTGTTACATCCTCTACCGCCGGCGATACGGTCCACTTCGTCACAGCGAAGAAGCGGCGTAATCCGTCCCACCTTTTCAGCGGAAGTAGCGTAAGCCAAGGAAACAACGACGAAAGGAGTGCCGCGTCTTGTCCAACGCTTCGAACACTGAACAAGACGGCTCGTCGAGCACCCGTCGTTCACGCCTGTACCTGCGCGCCCAGATCAATGGTGTACCGCTGAAGACGATCCTCGTCACGGTCCTTGTGATCGTCATCGTGTACTTCTCTTTCCAGGTCCTCTATCGACTGCGCGCCGTCCTGCTCTTGAT
Organism: Acidimicrobiales bacterium; assembly: GCA_035949355.1. Taxonomy (GTDB): domain Bacteria; phylum Actinomycetota; class Acidimicrobiia; order Acidimicrobiales; family RAAP-2; genus RAAP-2. The sequence continues at coordinate 18,457 of DASZIH010000044.1, read as the reverse complement.
GCTCGTGGGAGCGTTCATCGCGCTTCTGCTCAACCCAATCGTCGTCTTCCTCCAGCACTGGAAGCTCCCTCGCCGCGGGGCGGCAGTGCTCGTCGTGACGCTCATCGCGATCCTCGTCTTCGTCGGTCTCTCGCTCGCCTTTGGCTACCCGCTGGTGAACTCCATGACGCACCTCGCGAACGCCCTACCGACCTACGTGAAGGACGCCGAACACAACCGGGGATGGATCGGTCACCTGCTGCACCGCTACCACGTCCAGTCGTGGCTGCAGCGAAACTCCTCGAAGTTGGTCTCCTTGGCCAAGGGTTTGAGCAAACCGGCGCTCGCCCTCGGCAAGGGTGCCGCAACCTTGTTGGTTGCCCTGGTCACGATCTTCGCTTTCGTCACGTTGCTGCTTTTGGAAGGACCAAAGATTCGTCGTGCCGGACTCGCGATGATGATCCCGAAGAACAGGGTGTGGGTGTCGAAGGTCGGTGCACAGGTGTCGCGCGCGGCGCTCGGGTACATGCTCGGTAACTTCTTCACCTCGCTCATCGCGGGCGTTGTCGTCTTCATCGCGCTCTTCACTCTCAACGTACCCTTCGCGATACTCTTCGCGATCTGGGTCGCACTGGTTGACTTCATTCCCCAAATCGGTGGCGCGCTCGCCGGGATCCCCACGATCGCCTTCGCCCTCGTGCACTCGCTCACGGCGGGCATCGTGACGGCCATCGTCTTCGTCGTCTACAGCCTCGTCGAGAACCACGTGCTCAACCCCATCATCATGAGTCGCACCGTCAAAATCAATCCGCTCTCCGTCTTCATCGCCATCCTCGTGGGCGCCGAGATCGGTTCGTGGGTGGGCGGCATCTTCGGGGGCTTCGTGGGCGTCCTTCTCGCCGTTCCGTCAGCCGCGACGATCCACGTGTTGTTCCGCGAGATCTGGAACTCAACGTCGTCGCCTCCCGGCGTCGTTCAAGAGCTCACCAATAAGAACGATCCCATGAGCACGGAGTAAAGGGGTGACGTCGCCTCAATGATCGACGCTGACGGCAACGTGGCCGCCTCCGTTCTCGCCAACGCCCTTCAGAGCGCGCGCGAACTCATCGGAGCAGCGGCAGTCCCCGGCTCTCGCGCGGAACGAAGCACCCGGCGGCGGTTTCGTCGGCTCTTCGACGATCCTCGCGCCGTCGAGGTCACGATCACGCTGACCGACGAGGTGATGCGATTTACTTCAGCGAAGAGCGCCGTCGCGGCCCTTCGCACGGCCGTTCGCCACGCCTCGTCGAAGGGCTTCGGTCTCGTGAACGTCGCGGGACTTCGTGCCGTCGCGCTCCTCTCGCACGTCGCCCCTAAGAGTTCGCTGCGCGTCGTCAACACCAGGGTCCGTGACCTTACCGAGAACCTGATCTTGGACGAGGACGAGGAGTCGCTGCGCGCCACCATCGTCGCGCACCGTGACGCTGGCCTCTCGTTGAACGTCAACGTCCTCGGTGAAGCGGTGCTCGGCGAACACGAGGCCGACGACCGCCTGGCGCGTGTCCTCGACGTGATGAGCCGCCCAGAGGTGAACTACGTCTCGGTGAAGCTGTCGTCGATCACGAGCCAGTTGATCACTATCGACCACCAAGGCTCGTTGCAACGAGTCGCGGCGAAACTGCGCGTCCTCTACAGCGAAGCCGAGCGGCACGGCACGTTCGTCAATCTCGACATGGAAGAGTACCGAGACTTGCGTCTCACGCTCGACACGTTCACGACCGTTCTCGGCGAACCGGCGTTCCACGCACTTAGCGCTGGCCTCGTCCTGCAGGCCTACCTCCCGGATTCGCACGGCGCCCTCGAGGAACTCATCGACTTCGCCGCTCGTCGTTCCGCCAGTGGCGGGGGTCAACTGAAGGTGCGACTGGTGAAGGGCGCGAACCTTGCGATGGAACACGTCGAGTCAGCACTGCACGGCTGGACGCCCGCACCCTTCGCCACGAAGGCCGACGTCGACGCGAGTTTCTGTCGACTCCTCGACCGAGTGCTCCAACCAGAACACGCCTCGTCGCTTCGCGTCGGCGTCGCCAGTCACAACCTCTTTCACGTGGCGTGGGCACTCGAACTCGCGAAGTCACGCGGCGTCGCCGGACAGCTCGACGTCGAGATGCTCGAAGGCATGGCCAACGCCGAAGCGAGAGCGCTCGTTGAGCGAGGTCACTCCGTCCTTCTGTACGCACCGGTCACACGGCGCGACGACTTCGCCTCGGCCGTGGCGTACCTGGTGCGTCGACTGGACGAGAACACCGCACCGGAGAACTACCTACGCTCGGCCCTCTTCATCGCCGACGATCCGAAGGTCTACGACGAGCAGGAACAGCGCTTTCGCGTGGCCCTGGATCAGCGTCACGACGTTGACACCGAGCCGCGCCGACGCTCTCTCGCGGTCGGCGCGTCCCCTTTCGAGAACGAACCCGACGGCGATCCCACGAATCGCGAGTACGCGCGCGCGGTGACGGCGGCGCTCGACGAGGTGCGCGCTCGACGTGACGTCACGATCGACACGCTGACCCACGTGCGTGCGAACGAGAAGCCGACCTTCGAGGAGGGTCACGACCCCAACGATCACGGTCGTACGTGGTACCGCTACCGCGTCGCGCGCGTCGACGAGATCGACGAGACGCTCGAGTTCGCGAGCTCGGGTTTTGCTACGTGGCACCGACTCGCGGTCGAGGAGCGCCAGTCCATCTTGCGACGGGCAGCGGACCTGATGGCTGCGCGCCGAGCGACCACGATCGCCGTCATGGCGCGCGACGGCGGCAAGACCGTCGCCGAGGCGGACCCGGAAGTCAGTGAGGCCGTGGACTTCGCTCGTTTCTACTCGTCGCATGCTCTTGGCGACGACGCGTCCACTCCCCTCGGCGTCGTGCTCGTCGTGCCTCCGTGGAACTTCCCGTACGCGATTCCCGCCGGCGGCGTGCTCGCGGCGCTCGCCGCCGGGAACGCGGTGATCTTGAAGCCCGCGCCCGAGACCGTGGCGGTCGCCTTCGAACTCGCCACGCAGCTGTGGGACGCGGGCGTCCCGCGCGAGGTCCTGCAACTCGTTCCGACGCGCGACGACGAGTGCGGCCAGCACCTCGTCACCCACGTGGGCGTGAGCGCAGTGATCCTCACGGGGTCCTTCGAGACCGCAAGACTCTTCACTTCGTGGAAACCGCGTCTGCGGCTCCTCGCTGAGACGAGCGGCAAGAACGCCCTCGTCATCACCGCGAGCGCCGACGTCGACCTCGCGGTGAAGGACTTGGTGCAGTCGGCCTTCGGCCACGCCGGTCAGAAGTGCAGCGCCGCGAGTCTCGCCATCGTTGAGCAGTCCCTCTACGACGATCCCCAGTTCCTCTCTCAGCTCGTCGACGCGGTGACGAGTCTGCGCGTTGGAGCGGGCTACGAACTCTCGACCAACGTGGGCCCCATCATCCGCCCACCGGAAGAAGCGCTGCGCCGCGCGCTCACGCAGCTCGACGACGGCGAAACGTGGCTCGTCGAACCCGAGTGCCTCGATGACGAGGGGCTGCGGTGGCGACCCGGCGTGAAGGTCGGCGTGCGACCGGGTTCGTGGAGTCATCTCAACGAATGGTTCGGACCCGTCCTTGGCGTCATGATCGCGGCGGACCTCGACGAGGCGATCGCGTGGCAGAACCAAGTCCCCTACGGGCTCACGGCGGGTCTGCACTCGCTCAATCAAGACGAGTGCGAGCGCTGGCTCGAACGCGTCGAAGCTGGCAATCTCTACGTCAACCGAGGTGTCACCGGCGCCGTCGTCCGTCGTCAACCCTTCGGCGGGTGGCGGCGCTCGCGCGTCGGTCCGACCGCGAAGGCGGGCGGCGTCAACTACCTGAGTGGCCTTCGTCACTGGCCACGCGTCACCGACGACGACAAGGCACTCGCGGAAGCCGCGCGATGGTGGCGCACGCACGGATCGGTGGCGCACGACGACACGGGCCTCGACGCCGAACGAAACCTCGCTCGCTACCGTCGCCCGAGCAAACCAATCGCCATCCGCGTTGACGTCGGGGTCTCACCCAATCAGTTGGCCTACGTCCGTGCGCTCGTCGATCTCGCGCACCTTCGCGTCGAGTTCAGCGCCGAGTCCTTGGTGCGGGGCCTTCTCGACGTGACCCTCGAGAGCGTGGACGAGTTGGTCGCTCGATGCGACTCGTTCTCGAGCGTGCGTTGGATCAGTCGAGAAGAGGCCCCGACGCTGGCGCTCTTGGAGAAGGGAGTGTCCGTCGACCCTCGCGCGCTGGCCCAGTCCGGTGCCGTGGAACTGCCGCGCTGGCTGTTGGAGCAGAGCGTCGCGATCACCAACCATCGCTACGGCAACGTCCACGCCGGACCGAAACCCGAGTGTCTCGGGCTCGGCGAAGGGAAGACTCACCTGTCCAGTGAATCGCTACGCGCTCGGATCCTTGGGTAGTCCGAGGACGCGTTCCGCGATGATGTTGCGCTGCACCACCGACGTACCGCCGCCTATGGTGAGCGCCTGCGAATAGAGGAAGCCCCAGTACCACGACTGACCTTCGTCGCCGCCGATGGCGCCGGGCCCGTGTCCTTCGATCATGCCGGCGCTGCCCGCGAGACGTTGGGCCAGGGTCATCACCTCTTGACCGTGATCGTCGGCCAGTGCCTTCCTAAGACTCGCGTCGGAGGCGGTGGCTTTGCCAGCCAGCGCGTTCGCGTTGAGGCGCATACGAAGGAATCGCAAGATCTCACCATGCGCCCAACACTTGACGAGGTCGTCGCGATCGATTTTCTTGAGTGCCGTGCCTTGCGAGCGCACCAGCGCGACGAGGTCCTCCGCCGTCGGTCCTCGTCCCCACAGCACGCCCTCACCTGAAAGAGAGACACGCTCGTTACCGAGCGTCACCTTGGCGAGGCGCCACCCTTCATTGACCTCACCGAGAAGAGAGTCCGCGCTGAGACGGACCTCGTCGAGAAACACCTCGTTGAACGCGTGGTCGCCGGTCATGTCGATGACCGGGCGTATGGTGACCCCCGGCGCGTGCATCGGACAGATGAAGTACGTGATGCCGTTCTGCGGCGCTCCTTCGTTCGACGTTCGCGCGAGGAGGATCCCCCACGTCGACAGGTGCGCGTAGCTCGTCCAGAGTTTTTGCCCGGTGATGACCCACTCGTCGCCGTCCTTCTTCGCGGACGTGGTGAGCGACGCCAGGTCACTGCCCGCGTTGGGTTCACTGAAGAGTTGGCACCAGAACTCTTCACCACTCAAGATCTTGGGGAGCCACCGGTCCTGTTGTTCTTTGGTGCCCGCAGCAACAATGGTGGGTCCGGCCCAGCCGATACCTATGGGGTTGATCGGTCGCTTGACCTTGGCCCGACGAAGTTCGTCGTCGATGAGGAGTTGATATTCCACGGAGGCGTTGAGCCCCCACGGCTCGGGCCACGCCGGCGCCACCAGCTTGGCCTCGGCGAGTTCGCGGCCCGAGGGACGCGGGTGATCGGCTAGCCACGCTCGAAGTTCGAGCCTTCGCGCGTCGAGTTCGTCGATGCTGCTCTCGAGCGAGACGGTCACCTGAGCGAGAAGTCCTCGCCCTTCCTCAAGCTCGTCAACACTGCTCGCCACTCGCGTCTCCTTTGACGTCTACGACCAAGGTAACGCTCTTTCAAGTGCCCCGTTCGGCGCCGGTCTGGTGAAGGGAGTTGGACTTATACTGCGCACTATGGCGGTACTTTTCTGGCTCTTGATCATCCTGGTGTGCATTTTCACGGAGATTCACACCAACGCCTTCATTTCGATCTTCATTGGCGCCGGCGCGATCATCCCTTTCTTCCTCTCCCTGGCGAGCGTTCCGTTCTACGTCGAAGCGGTGCTGTGGCTCGTCATCTCCGGGGTACTCCTCGGCGCCCTACGACCGGCCGCGCTGCATCGCTTTCACCACCGTGGCATCTTGGATCTCTCCGCGCCGACCAATAGTTCGATGACGAACCTGACCGGTTTCGTCGAAGACGTCGTTGGCGACGAGGGCCACCCCGGCCGCGTGAAGATCAAAGGTGAGTCCTGGAAGGCAGTGACGGCGTCGCCTGACTCGATTCCCGACGGGACCCAGGTGATCGTACGAAAGACCTACGGCACCACGCTCTGGGTCGAACGGGTTTGACCTCGCTCGTGGCGAACCGTTGCAACAACATTCTCGATTAGCACCGGACGGTGACCCGGCTACGTGTTGACAAGCAAGGGTCACTTGGACGCACGCGTCGTACGGTCGCGCGATGGTCTCGAGTGCGAAACTCACGAGGAGTTACTCTGAGCCGATGAGAACGGCCCGCGGTGTCGGAGTACTGATTGTCGCGCTGGTATCCATTGTTGCGCTCAGTTCTCGCGAATCCTCCTCCGCACCGATTCCACGAGCGTCGATTCACGGATCCGTCGGCAGTCGATTTGCCGCCTCGTTCCCGTTTCCCCCGAGTGAACGAACGTTCGTCAATGACGGGAAGATCATCGCCCAGTACGGCGTCGGCATCCTCTCGACAAAGGTGTTCATCGGGCGTGGAAAGGGAACGCCGAGCGTCGACGTCTCCGTGTCGTCTCTCACCAACATCGTTCCCAGTAAACGCGAACGTCCGTTTCTTCGAAGCTATCTTCCGACGACCCATGGCGGCAGAATCATCCATTGGCATGGTCTTCTGGCGGCGACTGAGTTCGTACCAGGCTGTGACCCGTCTGGGCAGTGCGTTGGAACCATCGGTGAATTGGTGGTGCTCGACGGAACCACTCTTTACTACGTCTTCACCCACCAGACGGACCGTGTGACCGCGCAAGCGGTCATCAAGTCGTTTCGTCTCGTCGACTGACGAATATTGTCGTCGTAGCGCGGTTGAGATTCCATTCGAAATCCCGCCATGATCGCAAACTTCCCAGGGCGAAACGGGCCGATGTTGACATGAGCGCGAACGGGAGTAAGAACGATGGTACCTACCGAGGAGGAAGCGAATGTTGCGTAAAGGAGGGGCGTCAGCGAACCCTCGCGAGCAACGGGCTCGAACACGACACGCAGTCGGCACCCCCTTCATCGTCGCACTTTTCCTTTGCGCTGCCAACGTGGTTCTCCCCGTGTCGGGACGCACGCCGAACGCGAACGCGGCCAGTTCGGCGATACCCACCTGTTCGACGTCGGTTCTGAGAGAAGCGGTTTCAACGAGCCAGCGAAACTACGGTCCGGGCACGCGGGTGGTGATGACGTCGTCGGCACGAAACGTGTCGAAGGAGAGCTGCAGCGTGGGGGTTGGACCGACCTCTCCCTCGTTCGCCATCACTAACTCCAAGGGCGCTGTCGTGTGGAACAACTGTTACGCGAACGATCGACCTGGAGCGTGCGCGCTCTACCTCGTCGCCCACACGCTGAGACCTGGCGTCACGCTCGCAACGATCGTCGAGTGGGATCAGCGAGCGGGACAGCCACCAACGCGAGTTTCGACGGGCGCGTATCGATTGACCGCACAGTTCAGCGGGATGAGCGGACGCCGGACGACGAGCTTTGAGCTGACGGCGCCGGCTCCCCTCGAATCAGTAACGGTCACGCAGGCGGAGAGCGGTCAAAGTTACTCGTTGCACAAGGGTGGCCGCCTGTACGTTCAACTCGTCGGGCCGACGAGCTACACGTGGTCCGATCCGGTCTCGTCCAATGCGGCGGTACTCGAAGGCTCCGCGGGCACCTCCGGTGACACGGCAACGGCGACCTTCATTGGCGCGTCAGCGGGACAGGTTCGCGTGACGGCGGTCGACAATCCGAACTGCTATCCCCAGTGCCTTCCCCCGAGTCGCCTCTTCAGCATCACGGTGTCCGTCGTCGACTAGTCGCGCCGAACGTTTGCCGCGGTCGACTTCCGCCAGCGACGTACTCCGGCGACGATTCGCGACGTTTACGTCGTCGACTCGTGCTAAATGACGTTGAGTAGTTTAAGTATGACCACGACGATCAGGCAGAGAACGGCCAGCCGTATGAGGGTTTTGAGGTTGAGCCTCGTGCGGCGGCGAAATCTCACGAGCGGCGGGTTTTCATACTTGGGCCCTCAATCTTCCTTGCGTACTCGGAGTTCCTGCAGCAGTTCTTATATCTGCACCGCGCCGGGCACACCTTCCATGACGCTCTTGATGGCTTGCGCCGCACCGAGCAACGCGGCGCTCTCGGCCGGGATGATCAGCTTCGTGTTGGGGCTTTCCGCGAACTTGGACAACGTGTCGAGTTGGAGGATCGCCACCAAGGTCGCGTCGGGCGTCTGCGCTTTGATGGCGGCGTAGATCAACGCGATGGCCTGGGAACGGCCTTCCGCTTCGAGTATCTGCGCCTGGCGCGCTCCCTCGGCGCGAAGGATCTGGGACTGCTGCGAGCCTTCGGCTTCTTTGATCGCGGCCTGGCGTTGACCGTCGGCGACGTTCACCGCGGACTGCTGTTGACCTTCTGATTCGAGGATTCGCGCGCGCTTCTCCTGGTCGGCTTGCTTCTGCAGCGCCATCGCTTGGAGGATCTGGTCGGGTGGCGTGATCTCCAACACTTCGACACGGTTGATGCGCACGCCCCACTTGTCGGTGGCCTCTTCCATCTGCGTCTGGAGCAACGTGCCGATGCGCTCGCGCTGGGAAAATGCCTCGTCGAGGCTGATCGAACCGAAGACGGCACGCACTGAGGTGCGCGCCAGGTTGTCCACACTCACCAGGTAGTCCGAGTTGGTGAAGAGCGCGAGACGCACGTCGACGACTTGGCTGAAGATAGTGGCGTTCACGATCACGGCGACGTTGTCGCGCGTGATCACTTGCTGGCGGTCGCCGGTGCGCGGGGTCTCTCGGACGTCGATGATCTTCATCGTTTCGATGAACGGAAAGATGAAGGTCAGACCGGGATTCTTGATGTCCTTGAACTCACCGAAGCGCGTTACCACGCCTTCGAATCCCTGTTGGACGATACGAACCGACTTCGAAATGGTCAAGATGACCAAAAGGACGATGATGGCGGCTACGACTGCGAGGACAATTCCGAGACTCATGGTGCCTACCTCCCCAAAACGCCATGTCAGTTGCGGTAACTGACTCGTTTTGGCTGATAGTGGCAGTGTATCGGACACAATTTCCGCATTTTTGGGACAACGATGACAGTCGCGCGCGCCGCACGGACGCGCGTAGGACCCGTGGCGCTTCGCACATTCTCGACAACGTTGGGTGAGCAGAAACTCAAAGTTCCTGGTAAAACGGGAGGGCCTGGACAGAGGAGAGCCGCGAACGCGGCGTGTTGAAGGGAGCGAATATGAACGTTGCGACGTTTGTTGCCACGGTCTTTAACAACGAACTTCCGTTTCGCGTCGAAGCGTACGACGGAAGTGTGGCGCAGCCCACGGTCGCGTCGAGCGCGAACAGCGTCACGCTGAAGATCATTCGACGCGACGCCCTGACGCGCGTGCTGACTCACCCCGGTGAACTCGGTCTCGCGCGCGCGTACGTGGCCGGCGACATTGAGGTCGACGGCGATCTCGACCCGCTCTTCGAACTCAACATGCCCCCACTGCGACAACTATTGAATGCCAACAACCTGCGACTGCTCCTCTCCGTCGTCGGTGCGTCCGCGCTGAAACCTCTCGCCCCACCGGCGATCGAAGCGAAGCAACGCGGCGTCCTCCATTCGAGAGCCCGCGACCGTCAGGCGATCTCACACCACTACGACGTGTCCAATCGTTTCTACGAGATGGTGCTCGGACCTTCGATGACGTACAGCTGCGCGGTGTTCTCGAATCCCGAGGACACCCTCGAAGCAGCGCAGGCTCGCAAAGTCGACCTCGTCGCGCGCAAGCTCGACCTCCATCCTGGCTCGCGACTCCTCGACGTCGGCAGTGGCTGGGGCGCGATGGGCATCCACGCGGCACGGCACTTCGGCGCCACCGTGGTTGGCGTCACCCTCTCCGAGCAACAACAGAAGTACGCAACGGAGCAGGCGCGCCTCGCAGGCGTGAGTGATCTCGTGGAGTTTCGCCTCCAAGACTTTCGCGACGTGAAGGACGGTCCCTTCGACGCGATCAGCTCGATCGGCATGTCCGAGCACGTGGGTCGACGGTCCTTGGAGAACTACACCCACACGATGTGGGACCTCCTCAAGCCCGGTGGCCGTTTCCTCAATCACGCCATTGGCCGGCCCCTCTCGTTCGAGGATGATCCTCAACCTTCGAAGATCGCGGCGTTCAATCGTCAGATGCAATTCGCGATGGGTCTTCGTGGACCGTCGAAGACGGGCAGCCAATTCATCGATCGCTACGTCTTTCCCGACGGGGAGCTGCACGAAGTCGGCACGATGGTCACGATGTTCCAGGCGCACGGCTTCGAAGTGCGCCACCTCGAGAGTCTTCGTGAGCACTACGCGATCACCCTGCGACGGTGGGTCGATAATCTCACCAAACGATTCGATGAAGCGATCGAAGAGGTGGGCGTCGAACGCGCGCGCGTCTGGCGTCTCTACATGGCGGGATCGGCGGTGGCTTTCGAGCGTCACCACCTCGAGATCCACCAAGTCTTGAACGTTCGACCGACCGAAGGTCAGAGCGAGATGCCGCTGCGCCTCAGCTTCGAGCCGCCCTTCTAAGTCCCCCTGGCCGGCGCGAGCGTGTGCCACGCTTGACGAGTGACAAACAAACCCTGGCAGACCCACTGGCATAAACATCCCGCGGTTCGATCGGGCGACGACCTCTCTCGCGGTGAGCGCGCGGCCGACCGCATGCGCAACATCATGGGCTCGTGGGGTTTCGTCTTCGGCTTCTTCGCGGTGATGATCGCGTGGGCGCTCGTCAACACGGTCTTCTTCGAGCACGTCCTGCACCACAAGGCCTTCGACCCCTACCCGTACATCCTGCTCAACCTGTTCCTGTCGATGATGGCCGGCGTCCAGGCCGCGGCGCTGCTCATCGCCGCAAAACGTGCGGATTCGATCTCGTCCGAGGTGGCACTGCACACGGCGAACAACACCGACGACATCAAGAAGCTCATCCAAGAGAACACCGAACTCACTGAAGCCGTGAAGAAGGCCACCGACTTATTGGACGAGATTCACCTGCACGTGTCCAATATCGGCAAGGTCGTGGGTGCTGAACTCGGTCGCTTCGCGCCGGGCGCGACGCCTCCGCCACACGACGCGTAGGCGGACTGCCGTCTCAGTTCTTCGTCGGAAGGTAGTTCCGCGCGTCGCGGCCCGGTCCAACCACGGCCTTCACGTCGCGCGACGAAACAGGTTCACCGCATTCGTCACAGACCATCTCGACGTGCGTTCTCTTGCCACACCACGTGTGGGTCAACTCGATCGGTGGACCCGACGGGGCGGCGTACTTGTCGCCCCACTGACGCATGGTCGTGAGGATCGGCCAGAGGTCACGGCCCTTCTGGGTGAGCTTGTAGTCGTCGCGCGGTGGATGCTCGGAGTAGGGAACGCGCTCCAGCACGCCACTGTTGACCAGCGAGTTCAGGCGTTCACGCAAGATGTTGCGAGAGATGCCGAGACGACGCTGAAAGTCTTCGAATCGCGTGACCCCCATGAAGGTATCGCGCACGATGAGCATGCTCCACCACTCACCGACGACCTCGAGGCACTGAGCCACCGAACAGTCCATCGACGCAAAGCTCTTTCGCTCCATGATCTCATCCTAGTAAGTTGCATGACGCTATGCACGCAAGTAGAGTCCATTCCATGACAGAACTCTCAGGCGCCGACGGTAGCCCTCCCGTCGCCTTCGTCGGTAGGCACCGAAAAGCCATCTTCGTCGTCACGGCCCTCGGCGCGTTCATGGCCTCGCTCGATCTCTCCATCGTGAACGTCGCGTTCCCAGCGCTGGAGCGAGCGTTTCCCCACGACACGCGCGCCAGTCTCGCGTGGGTGTTGACGGGCTACGCCATCATCTTCGGTTCACTGCTGGTGGTGGCGGGTCGAACGGCCGATCGCCTCGGGAGCCGGCGCGTGTTCTTCTTCGGTCTGGGGGTCTTCTGTCTGGGTTCACTACTCTGTGGCGTCGCGCCCTCGGTCGTGACGTTGATCCTCGGGCGCGTTGTCCAGGGCGTGGGCGCGGCGACACTGCTACCCGCCTCCCTGTCGCTGCTGCTCGCCTCGTACTCGAAGGAGAAGCGCTCGCAGGTCGTGGCGCTGTGGGGTGGCATCGGCGCACTCGCGATCGCGACGGGACCATCGCTCGGGGCACTGCTCATCACCGCCTTCGGTTGGCGCGCGGCCTTCTACGTGAACCTTCCCGTCGGACTCATCGCGTGGATCGTGGGTCGCCGGGTCCTCGAAGAGACGAAGGGTTCAGGCTCCACGACGAGCCCCGACTTTCCTGGTGTCGTCTTGCTGAGCGGATCGCTCGCGACGTTGGTGCTCGCCATCACCGAGGGGCCCACGTGGGGTTGGACCAGCGCTCGCATCATCGCCGGGTTCGTTGCCTTCGTCGTGTTGGGTGCGATCTTTCTCTACCGATCGTCACGCCACGAGGAGCCGGTGCTCGACCTGCGCCTCTTTCACGCGCGCTCCTTCAGCGTCGCGAACACCGTCGCGCTGCTCTACGCGATGGGCTTCTTCGCGATGCTGCTCGGCAACATCTTGTTCTTGACGAGCGTCTGGCACTACTCCATCCTCAAAGCGGGACTCTCCGTGACGCCAGGGCCACTCGTCGTCGCGGTGGTGTCCGGACCGGCCGGCAAACTCGCCGGTCGTTACGGGTTTCGCCGCGTCTTGATGGTCGGCTTCGTGGTCTTCACGTCGGGGCTGCTCTGGTACGTGTGGCGCGTCGGTCTGACGTCGGAGTACGTGAAGGTCTGGCTGCCGGGCACGATCATCGTCGGACTCGGCATCGGACTCACCTTTCCCGTCATCAGTGCCGCCGCCGTGTCGAGTCTCGAGGCGAGGCGCTACGCGGTGGGCAGTGCCGTCAATCAGACGGCCCGCCAGGTCGGCGGTGCGCTCGGGGTGGCGATCCTCGTCGTGATCCTCGGTACGCCCACCAGCGCCGCCCAAGCCCTGCGCAACTTCCACCACCTCTGGTGGTACGTCGCCTCGATGGCTGCGCTCGCGGGGCTCGTGGCGACGCTCTTGAGCCCACATCAAAAGGCGCGAAGAATCACGTCCGATGAAGAGGTCGTCGTCGAAAGGGCCAAGGGTCTCGAAGAGATGCTCGACGGCGAGATCGCGGTGAACGTCCTTGAACGCCTGGACCTGCGCAGTGACGACGTCACGAAGGACCGCTAACCCCGTCACTCGTTGAGAAAGGCGCACGCTCCTCCTTCGCGCACATCCTCCGAGCGAGTCAGCCAATACTGTTGTTCTATGTCCCTCCCCCCCGATGAGCCGACCCCCGACGTGCCCGTCGAGAAACACGCGAAGTCGCGCAAGAAGAGTGTGATCGAATGGGTCATCGTGTTGATCGCCGCGGTCCTCGTCTCGTTCACGATTCGCACCTTCGTCTTTCAGACGTTCCTCATCCCGTCCGCCTCGATGAACCCGACGTTCTACAACGGCAACCGGATCCTCGTGGACAAGCTGAGCGTCGATTTTGGCACCATCAACGTCGGCGACATCGTCGTCTTCAAGGCGCCGCCGGACGTGGCCAAGATCTGCAACGACCCCGTCACCGATCTCGTGAAGCGCGTCATTGGCTTGCCCGGCGACGTCTTGAACACGAAGGGCAACACCATCTACCGCAACGGCAAGAAACTTGATCAGAAGTGGTCGGTCTTCCCGACGATGGGTCCTGAAGCCATCAAGGACATCACCGTGCCCGCGGGCCAGTACTTCATGATGGGCGACAACCACGCGAATTCGTGCGACTCTCGGATGTGGGGCACCGTTCCCAGGTCGGACATCATCGGCAAGGTGTTCTTGAAGATCTGGCCGCTGTCCCAGTGGCACTGGTATTAAGAGCCGACGCCTCCTCATCGCGTGTGGCGTCGCGCTCACGGGTGTCGTGCTGTCGTCGTGTGGCACGTCGACGACGAAGACCACTGCCGGGAGCACGTCGCCGCTTCGACCACCCGTCATCAGCGAGTCGTTCACGCACCTCGCGTGTAACCAGAGTTCGACCATGGGCCTCGAGGGCTGCGCCGAGGCTCGACTGCTCAGCGCCGATCATCGCGTCAATCAAGAAGTCCGGCTGCTCTTCGCCCTCATCACGACGAAGGCTCAGCAACGCAAGTTCGTCTCGGCCGAGAAACTGTGGCTCGTCTCTCGAAGCGCTGACTGTACGAGCGTCGCGAGCGTGTACCAGGGCGGAACCCTCGCCCCCGTCGAGTACGGCCTCTGCGAAGTGAGCGAAGACCAGGCACGCAGCGCCATGTTGCACTCGTACTTCAATTTGTTGGAGCAGGGCGCGGCGACGAAACCGGCGTGGCCCTAAAGGCGCGACTACTCCGGAATGAGCGTGGTGAGGCAGAAGGGGTGACCCGCCGGATCGATGAACACGCGCCAATTGTCTGGGCTCGACTGAGCGGACGCCTTCTGGGCGCCGAGTCGCAACGCTGTTCCCTCCGCCTCGTCCAAGTCGTCGACGGCGAGATCGAGGTGGATCTGCTTGGGAGGGCTTCCGTCTGGCCAGTCAGGACGCACGTAGTCGTCCACTCGAACAGTCGAGATCCACGCACCGTCGAGCTTTACCGCGACGAAGTCGTCACTCGTGTAGGCGATCGTGCCGCCGAGAAGCTCAGCCCAAAAGTCAGCCAGGGTCTGCGGGTCGGCGCAGTCCAGTGATACGGATCCCAGTCGGATGTTCGTCATGTCCTCGAAGTTACTCCCTCAAGGACGAACACCGACCGAGATCCGATCACGGCTCGCGCGAACGTCAACGCCGAGTCTCCCTATTCGTTGCCCGATACGAAGACCAGACCGCCCTGGGGAACGAAGGTCGCACCAGTGACCGTCACGGCCGTCACGTCGCCCGTCTTCGGATTCAGCGTCGCGAGGTAGTTCGCGGGTGACGCGGGACAGGTCGCCGGAGCACTATTCGCGCCGCACGGCGTGGCGACGGCCAGGGGCTCGCCACCGTCAAAGGATCCTGTGACGACCACCACGGCGTCGTTCGTCGAGTCGGTGGCGAACAGTTTGCCCGAACGGTGCGTCGGCCACGCGGTGTCATCCACCGACTGTGAAAGGTTCAGCACCGTCAGACGCGGGTGATTGGAGTTCGCTCGTTCGACGAAGATCTGTTGCTGATCGCCCTGACTCGTGAGCATGAAGTCCCCGGCGAAGCGCGACGCGCCCGAGGGAACGACGGACGACGAGTCGGGGTCGGTCAAGGCAAGCTGGGTGGTCTTAGCGCCACCGTCGTGCTTGCCCGAACGATTTGCGATCGTGGCCGTGTCTTCGTCGTAGAAGAGCGGGGTCGCGACCGCGGTCTTGGTGGCCGCGTTCAGTTGCAGCGAGTACACGGCTGGGTAGCTGGCGTTCGGAGCAGGTGCGCCGGTGGTTCCCGGTGCCGACGCGCTCACCAAAAGCTGACCGTCGAGGATCGAGATCGCGTCCGTGCCGCCGTTGTGCGCTAGTGGCGCGCTGTAGGTGTAGTGCGTGACCGCGTTCGCACCGTCACTGAGGCGAAGCACGTACAGCGAAGAGTTGCCGTCTTCGTTGACGGTGGCGATGACGGCGTTCAGCGCTGGGTCAGCGGTCAGCCCGTCGACCTTGCCGATCACGTCCCACTGCCCGCGGACGTCGCCGCTCTGCGTGAAGTCGACGATCGTACTGTCGAGGTTGCCGTCGGTACTCGCCTCGCCTTGGGGACCGACGCCGTTCTGGAAGCCGACGACGAGGTTGTCGCCGAGCTGAGTGATGTCGTCGGGCTTACTCAGAGCTTCGGTCTTTGAGGTCGTCGAAGTGCCGGGAGTGTACGAGTGCTGCAGGGACGAGCCCTTAAGAATCACCGACGCCTGCAACGTCGACGTCGACGACGGGTCGGCGACCGACACACCCGCGACGGAAACCACTCCCATCACGCCAATTCCCGTTACCATCAGTACTTTTAGTGAACGCATTGTCGTTGCACGCATGGATCATCTCCTAAGTGAGCTGTATGTTTTGAACCCTAAGGAGCGCGTCTTAACTAACGGTGACTCCCCCGCTACGTGACCGTGATGGCACTGCAATTTTCACTCGGTTGATGAAGACTCGCGGTACGGACGCGCCCAGAAACGCGTAGTCGCCCAGCGAACGTATCAACGACGAATCGAGATTCCATTCAACGACTCGCAACGAGTTACGCGCGTGGCCAGTCGAACGTGCGTTGGTACGTCTCTTCAGAAACGGAGATGTCGTACCACGAATAGAACTCGTCTCGACCGCGACGTTGCGCGGCGAGGTGGGCGGGCAGCTCGGCCCACGCGCGCTGTGTCTCTCGATCACGAAAACGCACGATGGTGACGCGCTCATCGTCATCCGACGTGTAGAACTTCTCGTCGACGAATCCCTCCATCGCGTGCACGAGGCGGCTCATCTCGGCGGCAACTTCTCCGTACGCGTCCTCGACGCCGGGGCGAAGCCGACTTCGAAACACCGTCACGATCGTCACGGTCTCATCCTGTCACCGCGCTGGATCAACGTTCGCGTGGTGCGTACAGACCCCTTGGAACCCTTACTTCTTGACGAGCATCAAGGCGAAGCCGTCGTAGCCCTTACTGCCGACGGTTTGAATCGCGGTGGCTTCAACTCGATCTTCTTCGGCCACGGCTTCGAGAAACGCGCGAACGGCGATCACGCGCTCATCCGTGTTCTTCGGATCGACGACCCCGCCCGCGCGTACGACGTTGTCCGCGATGATCATGGTGCCGACACGAGAGAGTTCGAGAGACAGCGCGAAGTACTCGGGGTAGCCCTCCTTGTCAGCGTCGATGAAGATGAGGTCGAAGGGCTCGACGTTCTCGCCGATCAAGTCACGAAGTGACGAGGCCGCGGGGCCGACGCGAATCTCCACCAGTGACTCGAGTCCGGCCCTTTTGACGTTCGCGCGCGCCACGTCAGCGTGCTTCGATTCCAGCTCCAATGAGATCAGTCGTCCACCTTGCGACAACGACCGGGCCAACCAGATCGTGCTGTAGCCGCCCAGGGTGCCGATCTCCAAGATCCGTCGCGCTCCGTGACTCTTCGCGAGCAGCTCCAACAGCTTTCCTTGATTCGGAGCGACGTTGATCGGCGGCAATCCGGCGGCGTCGCTGTCGCTGAGCGCCTTGTCGAGCGCGTCGTCCGAGGGCGAGAGGAGTGACACCAAGTAGTTGTCGACGTTGGCCCAGAGTTCTTCGGTCATTGTTCGAGTTCTTTCTGTTTCGCTTAGGCGCCCACGCTACTGATCTGAGGTAGCTCTCGCACCGGCCAGCGAGGAGCGAACCTCGCAGCCGGGGACTACTCCTCGAGTTCGATGTCCGAGAGCAGCACTCGCAGCTGGCGTCCCATCTCACGTGGATTGCCCGAGATCTCGCCGATGACCTCGCCCTCGACTTCGACGTCGTCGCCCGGACGATATTTCGACACTCGCATGCCACGCCCCGCCTTCACGGCGAGGACCACCCAGGGCAGGCCAATGTCTCCCGAGTCTTTGGTCGCCATGATCTGACCCTGTCGGTCGAGTCCAAAACTCCAGTCCGGTGTACGCGCGGCGTCCATGACGCGCTGAAGTTCACTGCTGCCTGAGAGTCCCGATTTCGCTATGAGGCCACCCTAGGGCAAGGCTGTCGTACTGGACGTCGGAGGTCCTCATTCCGAGCACGAAAAATGGCACAACGTCCTCACGCATTTTCGCGTCTCTATCTTCCGGTTCACGAGGAAAAAGAGTGGTGTCGTCGAGGTCAGGTGAGACGAAGCGACAGAGCAAACGCAGTACAGTAAAACTCGAAGGACCTGAGCATCAGTTCTGGTGTCTCGCAGGACTTTCTGGCCTTTTCGAGAGGGGATTCTGCGTGGAACCGACGGACACTCAAGGTCCCGACTACTTCCATAAAGTTGTCGACTGCCAATGGGCGTGTCCCGCGCATACGAACGTTCCCGGCTATATACGCCTGATCGCCCAAGGTCGCTTCGACGACGCTTATATGTTGAATCGCGAGTCCAACGTCTTTCCCGGCATTCTCGGACGCACTTGTGACCGACCGTGCGAACCGGCCTGTCGACGCGAACGCGTCGACGGCGCGCCCGTGGCGATCTGTCGACTGAAGCGCGTCGCCAGTGATCTGAAGGGCGACATCCAAGACCGCCTTCCCGCCATTCCCACTGAAAAGAATGGCAAACGCGTGGCGTGCGTCGGCGCGGGACCTTCGTCGCTCACGGTGGCGAACGACCTCATGCCCCTCGGCTACCAAGTCACCATCTTCGAGCAGTACGACAAGCCCGGTGGTTTGATGCGCTCGAACATCCCCTCTTTCCGCCTGCCCGAGGAGGTCCTCGAGGACGAGACGCGGATGATCCTCGATATGGGCGTCGACATTCGCTACAAC
>DASZIH010000043.1:0-15736 GCA_035949355.1 Acidimicrobiales bacterium | reverse complement strand
GCTCACGTGCGTTCGCGTCGACGAGAGACACACCACGTCAGCTGTTCCATGGTGGGCATGTCATGAAATCTAGGGCGCCGTTCATAGGAGGAACGGGAAAGAGATGTCGAGAGGTACAGCGGTCCGTTGGCTTTCTCTAGGGAACTGAACATACGGAGTGGCACTATCGGAATTCTCTTCTAGTGTCGTGACGAGCGAAGGGAGTGAACGTTGTCCACGATTACAGTCTCCAACCTTCGCAAGTCCTACAAGAACGTCGACGCCGTGGACGACGTGAGTTTTGACGTCGAGCGTGGCGAGGTCTTCGCGCTCCTTGGACCAAACGGCGCGGGCAAGACCACCTGCATTGAGATCCTCGAAGGATTCCTTCGTCGTGACGGTGGCGAGGTCCAGGTGTTGGGCGTGGACCCGGGCCAACGAGGTCAGCAACAGTGGCTGCGAACCCGGATCGGCGTGGTCCTCCAAGAACTCGCCGTCGAATCCTTCTTCACGGTTCGTCAAGTCCTGGAGCGAAACGCAGGCTTCTACCCGGTACCGCGCCCTATCGACGAGGTCATCGAACTCGTCGGTCTGAAGGAGAAGGCCGACGCCAAGGTGAAGAAACTCTCGGGTGGGCAACAACGTCGTCTCGACATCGGCCTTGGGATCATCGGTCGGCCCGAGCTCTTGTTCCTCGACGAACCAACGACGGGACTCGACCCCGGCGCGCGACGAACGACGTGGGAGCTGATTCGCACGCTCTCTGGAGAAGGAACGACCGTCTTGCTCTCGAGCCACTACATGGACGAAGTGGAAGCGCTCGCCAGACGTGTCGCGGTCCTGCGTCGCGGTCACGTCGTCGCCACGGGTCCGCCCGCGTCACTCGGTGGGCGCGACCGGGGCCAAGTGACCATTCGTTTCATTTTGCCGGTCGGTGTCGTCGCCTCCGATCTGCCCGTGACGCCAACGCGTCTCGAGGGAACGTCGGTGGAGATCGACACCAATGACGAAGTGGTGGTCCTCAACAACGTGACCAGCTGGGCTCTAGAGCACAAGGTCACGTTGACGGGACTTGACGTGACGAGAAAGACGCTCGAAGACGTCTACCTCTCGCTCACGCGCGAAGAGTCCATCGAAGCCAAGGGAGCTACGAATGTCTGAGCACACTAACGCCTCACGACGTCATGTGCTCCCACGCGACGTGCGACTCGTGGCGCACCAAGTTCGTTACGAGCAGTTGGCGTTCTGGCTGAACCGCGTGGGCGCGATCTTCACCGTGGTCTTCTCGGTACTCTTCCTCGTCATGCTGGGTGCCAGTGCCGGCCAGTCGCGCGTCGCTTCTCTCGGGAACGTCAAGCTGATCGTCTACTACGTGCCGGGCTTCGTCGCCTACGGCATCATGTCCGCTTGCTTCACGACACTCGCGATCAACCTCGTGGTTCGTAGAGAGACGGGACAGCTGAAGCGCCTCCGTCTCAGTCCCTTGCCCGCGCGCGTGCTGCTGGTAGCGATCTTCGCGAGCACCGCGATCGTGTCACTCGTGCAAGTGGTGCTCTTACTGGTGATCGGCCGATTCGCCTACGCGGTTCACCTGCCGGTGTCGTGGGGCGCCTTCGCGTTGGTGTTGCTCGTCGGCATCGTGAGCTTTTCTGCCATGGGCGTCGCGATCAGTACGGTGATCCCGAATCAAGAGACCGCCGGACCAGTCACCAGCATCATCTTCTTCGTGCTGCTGTTCCTAGCCGGTCTCTGGTTTCCGTTAGCGAAGGGCTCGGGACTTGCGAAGTTCTCGAACTACTTCCCGGTGCTGCACTTCATCAGGGCCGTTGACGCACCCTTCGAGTTCCAACCGGGCGTCTCGCCGTGGGCGTGGCACGACCTCTCGGTGATCGCGCTGTGGGGAGCGGGAGCCGTCATCGTGGCCCTGCGCAAGTTCAAGTGGTCACCACGGCGTAGCTAGCTTCGCTGCACCGTAACGACTGGTCGTCGTTGAACCTACCGGGACTGCACTGTGTCGAGTGACGTCGGGTTTTGAATGTCGAATAGTTTGGGATGACCACGGTCACGTCGTCGTGTCGACGCCATCCGTACGAGGAGTTAGCTGTGAGTCCACACGAAACGCCCCAGAACGTCGGAAGTGAAGCGACCGAGTTAGGCGCCACGAAGGGCCGAAGGGGACTGGGACCGCTGTTCTTCGTCGCCCTCGGTGTGGCCGTCATCGTCTCTGGGACGCTCGCGATCGCAGGTATTCGAAATCGCAACGCGCAACAGGGCCTGCAGAGTCTTCGCGTGTCCGGGATACCCGCGTCGGTCAGCACCTCACAAGCGAACTTGATGTCGCTCTCTCCCGTGCCCCACACGATGGCGCCCAATTTCACTCTCGTCGACCAAAAGGGCCGGACCATGTCGCTCAACAGTTTTCGCGGTCGAAGTGTCGTGCTGGAGTTCATGGATCCTCACTGCGTCGACATCTGTCCGATCGTGTCGCAGGAATTCGTCGACGCGTACCACGACCTCGGGACGAAGGCCTCCGGCGTGGTCTTCATCGCGGTGAACGTGAATCAGTACTTCCACTCGGTCGCCAACATGGCGACCTTCAGCGCCGAACACCAACTGAACACCATCCCGTCGTGGCACTTCTTCACCGGATCCGTGTCCGCACTGAAGGCCATATGGCACGCCTACGGGATCGTCGTCAGCGCGCCGAATCCCAAAGCCGACATCGTCCATACCTCGGTCGTGTTGTTCATCGGGCCCGACGGTCGTGAACGGTACCTCGGGGTTCCTTCCGACCAGCGCAATATGCAAGGCATCGCCTTTCTTCCAGCAGGGCAACTTTCGTCGTGGGGAACCGGCATCGCGCTCGTCGCGCAGAGCATGAAGAAGTAACTCTCCGTTTACGGCGCACGAGGTCGCGCCATATACCTCTAGGGGGTATGCTCCGAGTCGACGGAAGGACGCGCCGTGAGCAAACCCGGGTACCTCGACCAAAAGACCGCCGTACAGAAGCGACTGAAGCGTATCGAGGGCCAAGTTCGTGGTCTTGAGCGCATGGTCGACGAAGACCAATACTGCATCAACATCCTCGATCAGATCTCCGCGACGACGCGCGCTCTCCAGGCGGTGGCGATGAACCTCCTCGACGATCATCTTTCGCACTGTGTCTCCGAAGCGCTGATGAAAGGCGGCCCGACCGCTGACGCAAAGATCAAGGAGGCGCAAGAGGCCATCCGCAGGTTGGTGCGGTCGTGAGGGAAAGTGGCGACCGTCCTTCGACGGACCCACTGACGTTTTCTTGTCGCAGGGACAAGGGCTAGGTGGTCGTGAGCTCTCTTGACTGCGCCACCGTCGAAAAGATGAGTCGTGCACGCTGAGTTTGTCGCGTCCGTGACGCTGACGGGTTTCTTCGACGACGTCGGTCGGAGCCTGCGTGAGGGCTTCTTCATGTTCTGGGAGACGCTCTGGGCCCTCGTGCTGGGCTTTACGCTCTCGGGTTTCGTCCAGGCCTTCATCTCCAAGGAACAGATGCAGGCCAAGTTGGGAAATCACCGGCCAGCGGCGGTGGGTCGGGCGGCCGGTTACGGCACCGTGTCGTCGAGCTGCTCCTACGCGGCGACGGCCATGGCGAAGTCGCTCTTCGTGAAGGGCGCGGACTTCACCTCAGCCATGATTTTCATGGTCGCGTCCACGAATCTGGTCGTCGAACTCGGCATCGTGATGTTGGTCCTCCTCGGTTGGCAGTTCATGGTCGCCGAGTTCGTGGGTGGACCGATCATGATCGCTCTCGTCGCGCTCGCCGGCGGATTCGTCTTCAGCCGACCTTTGGTCGAGGCCGCGCGCCAACGATTGACGAAACGTGACGGTGGCGCCCATGATCACGCCGCGATGTCGGGTGTTGCCACCGATCAACAAACAGAACTCGATCGCGAGTCGATGTCGCAGAAGTTCCGATCACCCGCGGCATGGTCCGACGCGTCGAGTTACGCGGTGGCGGACGTCACGATGCTGCGTCGTGAGTTGGTGATTGGCTACGTCGTCGCCGGGTTCCTGGCGGCGCTCGTACCGACGCACGTGTGGAACACACTCTTCATCCACGGCCACGGTTTCTGGACGAGTCTGGAGAACGCGCTCGTCGGTCCACTCGTCGCGGTCATCAGTTGGGTCTGCTCGATCGGCAACGTGCCGCTCGCCGCGGCGCTCTGGTCCGGCGGCATCAGCTTCGGTGGCGTCATCGCGTTCATCTTCGCGGACCTCATCGCGATGCCCCTCATCCTCATCTATCGCAAGTACTACGGAGCGAAACTCACGTTACGGCTCGTCGCCATGTTCTACGCCGTCATGGCCATCGCCGGTCTGTTGACCGAAGGCATCTTTCAGCTCTTTCATGGGGTGCCCACGACTCGTCATTTGGCGGTGACTTCAGCGCACTTCGAATGGAACTACACGTCGTACTTGAACATCATCTTCATCGTCGTGGGTGCGCTCGTTTGGTGGCTCTCTCGCCAGCAAAAGCGTTTAGGCGGGGGCCAGGACTACGCGATCGACCCTGTCTGCGCGATGCAGGTTCGCAAGGAGAGCGCTCCGGCGAACGTGACCATCGGCCACGAGCATTACTACTTTTGTTCGGATCGATGCCGTGAGCGCTTCG
Organism: Acidimicrobiales bacterium; assembly: GCA_035949355.1. Lineage (GTDB taxonomy): Bacteria > Actinomycetota > Acidimicrobiia > Acidimicrobiales > RAAP-2 > RAAP-2. The sequence goes on along the minus strand of DASZIH010000043.1, from coordinate 11,109 downwards.
AGGCGCAGCCAACGAAGTACACCTCGGGCATCGCGGCGATGGGTCAGTTGAACGTGAAGGAAGGGACGGGCGTCATGGACGACAGGGAGGGAACGGAAGGGAAGAACGACCATGAGGGCCACGGCACACGGAGCACCAGCGCCGTCGACCCCGTGTGTGGCATGACGGTCGATCCCGCCAGGGCTGTCGCACACCGCACGTACAAGGGCGTCGACTACTGGTTCTGCAATCCGGGTTGTGCGGAGTCCTTCGACGCTGAGCCGGGACGCTACGTCAGTGGTAAACCGGGGTCCGAGCACCACACGCACTGAATCGACGCGCGCTGCGCGATCCGAACGAAAGCAGGTTGACGTGGGCCTGTACCGAGAACAGATCCTGCCTCGTCTTCAAGACAAGGTCATGAACCGACAGGGAACGAGAGACGTCCGCCGTCGAGTCTGTTCGGGTCTGTCGGGCGTCGTGATGGAAGTCGGCTTCGGCACGGGTCTCAACGTTGAGTTCTACCCGTCCGCGGTGAGCAGGGTCTACGCCGTGGAGCCGTCGCGGGTCTGTATGCGACTGGCGGAGGGTCGAATCGCGCGTTCGGGCGTCTCGGTCGAACCGGCGGGACTATCGGGCGAGCGCGTGGACCTACCCTCTGAGTCGGTCGACGCCGCCCTTTCAACGTGGACGCTGTGCACCATCCCCGACCTCGGCGCGGCGCTCGGCGAGGTGCGCCGCGTCTTGAAGCGCGGCGGTACGTTCCATTTCGTGGAGCACGGCCACGCTCCGAATACGGCGACCGCGCGGTGGCAGCAGCGCATGGAGCCGTTGAACAAGATGCTCGCGGGAGGGTGTCACCTCACCAGGCGTGTACCCACGGTGCTCGAACGGGCCGGCTTTCGAATTGATCACCTCGACGAGTACTACTTCGAGGGCGAGCCAAAGCCCTTCGGCTACACGTTCGAGGGCTGCGCGACGAACGTGTGACGACCGTGACGACACAGCGTCCGGGGCGATCGCTCAGCAAAGTCAAAAAACTTGGTACCGACTCGCGACGCGCAACTACTGTAAAGCGAGAAGACAAGAACCAGTGATCCTGAGGGGGTACCCATGAGTGGCGTGCGAGTGTTGGTGGGCACGAGAAAAGGTGCTTTTATTCTGACGTCGGATGGTCAGCGCAAAGACTGGAAGGTCACCGGTCCGATCTTCGAAGGTTGGGAGATGTACCACCTGAAGGGCTCGTCCGTCGACCCGAATCGCATCTTCGCCTCGCAGTCGACCGGCTGGTTCGGCCAAATCATCCAACGTTCGGACGATGGTGGCACGACGTGGAATCCCGTTGGCAATCAGTTCCAGTACGACGGCGTGCCGGGAACGCACCAGTGGTATGACGGCACACCACACCCGTGGGAGTTCGCCCGAGTCTGGCACCTCGAGCCCTCACTCACCGACCCCGACACTGTGCTCGCGGGCGTCGAGGACGCGGCGCTCTTTCGCTCAACCGATGGTGGCGACACCTGGGGCGAGCTGTCGGGACTTCGAAACTCCGAAAAAGGATCGTCGTGGCAACCGGGCGCCGGCGGCATGTGCTTGCACACGATTCTTCAGAGTCCCACCGATCCCGATCGGATTCACATCGCCATCTCCTCAGCCGGTGTCTTTCGCACGGACGACGGCGGCAAGACCTGGGCACCGAAGAACAAGGGCCTGCACTCCGAGGGAATCCCCGACGGCGACGCCGAGGTCGGACACTGCGTCCACCGCATCGCGCTGCATCCGTCGCGCCCCGACACGCTATTCATGCAGAAGCACTGGGACGTCATGCGAAGCGACAACGCCGGTGACTCGTGGACTGAGATAAGTGGCAACTTGCCCACGGACTTTGGTTTCGTCATCGACGTGCACGCGCACGAGCCCGAGACCGTCTACGTCGTGCCGATCACCAGCGACTCGGTGCACTTCCCACCGGACGGAAAGCTCCGCGTCTATCGCAGCACCACCGGTGGCAACGAGTGGGAGCCGCTGACGAAGGGCCTTCCCCAAGAGAACTGCTACGTGGACGTGCTGCGCGACGCGATGGCCGTGGACTCACTCGACTCGTGTGGCGTGTACTTCGGCACCACCGGGGGACAGGTCTACGCGTCGTCGAACGCGGGCGACAGCTGGGAGCCGATCGTTCGCGACCTGCCCGCCGTGCTGTCCGTGGAAGTCCAGACGCTGGCATGATCCGGGTCGTCCTCCCGGCCCACCTGAAGACGCTCGTCAACGATCGCCGAGAGATCAAGCTCGAGGTGACCGGTGAGATCACGCAACGTTCGGTGCTGGATGCGCTGGAGACGCGATTTCCGGTGTTGCTCGGCACCGTTCGTGATCCCGTCACGCAGAAGCGCCGGTCGTTCGTGCGCTTCTTCGCCTGCGAGGAAGACCTCTCGCACGAATCGCCGGACGCGCCGCTGCCCGACGCCGTCGTTAAGGGAATCGAGGTCTTCTACATAGTCGGCGCGATGGCGGGCGGCTGACGAGCCGCGTCGACGGATTTTCTCAGCACGTACGCTCAGGTGATGGACTTCGCCGCCAAGATACTGATCGTGTCCGATTCAGCGTTCACCAAGGTTCGAGAGGACCTCGCCGGACCTCTGTTGACGCAACATCTGAAAGACGCTGGCTACTCCGACCTCGAGATCTTCGTCATTCCCGACGGAGAGGAGTCCGTCGCGCTCGCGCTGCGCTCGATCGTCGAGGAGTTCAGTGGACTCATAGTGACCTCCGGAGGCACCGGGTTCTCGCCGCGTGACCAGACGCCCGAGGGAACGTTGCAAGTCCTTGATCGCGAGGCCCCCGGACTCAGTGAAGCGATGCGTTTGGTGAATCCTCTCGGGCGACTCTCGCGCGGACGTGCCGGCACGTCCGGGAGTTGCCTGATCCTCAACTGCCCAGGGTCGCCGAAGGGCGCCGTCGAGTGTCTCGACGCGGTGTTGGACGTCCTCCCGCACGCGTTGGCGCTCCTCCTCGAAGAGAGTGCGCCTCACCCGCCCGATATGGGTGGCAGTACGGCGACTTCGTCGTAGGGCTCGACGACAGCGTCGCGCTCCGCGGGCTCGCCGTTCAGCCAGACCTGACTGACGCCAAGGATCTCTTCGAACTTCGTCCCGTACCGGGTCACCGCCGCACGCAACACCGCGTCGACCGTTAGGCCGTCGAGGACGTCGTTGCGAACGCCGGCGGCCTCGTGAGCGGGACCGAGCAGCAGGAGTCGCGCCACGTCACGCGCCGTTCAGTTGCGACGCGTCGATGATCATCGCCGAGACCATCGCCCCCACGTCGAGACCGTCGCCGTCGGGAACCATCGCGACGGCGTTGGCCTCGGTGATCGCGCTGAGGAGATGCGACGCTTGACGAGCCGCGCTCTCGACGTGGATCAGCCCGTCGTCGTGGACTCGGGCGACGACGTGCACCAAGTGGAGCTTGCCGTCGCGTCGCCGCGGCATCGCACAGTCGAGCACCATGTTGACCGTTGGCCGGTCGAGCTCTTTGAATCCGGCGAGCAGTCGCAGCGCCGGGCGCACGAAGAGCTCGAAGCCCACGAGGGTGGAGACCGGGTTGCCCGCGAGACCGAAGAAGGGAAGACCGGATGGAGCCACCCCAAACGCGAAGGGCTTGCCCGGCCTGATGGCCACCTGCATCGACGAGGCGTTCTCGCCACAGAGCTCTCCGAGGACGGACTTGACGAAGTCGGCGTCGCCGACGCTGACGCCACCCGTCGAGATGATGGCGTCGCACTCATGAACCCCCCGCTGGAAGGCAGCCGAGATCTCGCTTGACGTGTCGCCGACGACGCCGAGATCGACGGGCGTAAAGCCCGATTGGCGAAGTGAGGCCAAGAGCGATGGCCGATTCGAATCGCGAATCATCCCGGGCGCCAGGGCGCCCGTGGCGTCGGAGAGTTCGTTGCCCGTCGAGAGCACGCCCACGCGAGGGCGGGGATGGACGAGGACTGACGTCACGCCCTGGCTCGCCAACACACCGAGGAGCGCGGGACTGATGTGATCTCCCGGCCCGAGGAGCGCCTGACCGACCGTGACGTCTTCGCCGACGAGGCGCACGAACTCGCCGGGGCGAGCGGCGCGTTGGATGACGACGCTCGAACCGTCGGCCTCAACCGACGCCTCTTCTCGCATCGTGACGCTGTCGGCACCTTCGGGAATCAGCGCTCCGGTCATGATGCGAACGGCCTCGCCTTGTCCGACGTGGACGGAGCCGACGTCGCCCGCGAAGACCGCGTCGACGATCCGCAGTCGGACGGATCCTCCCTCGGTGTCGACGGCTCGAAGCGCGAATCCATCCATCGCGGAGTTGGCGAAACGTGGCGAGGGTTCTCGCGCCGTGACGACTTCGGCCGCTACGCAGTCGAGGGCGTTCTCGAGCGTGAGCTTCGTCGGGGCGAGCGGATCAAGTCCTCGCAGGACGAACTGCCGCGCTTCGCCGAGGGAGATCACGAGCGTCTCGTCCCTCGAGAGGCCAACGCCGACTCGGCCATCACAGCTCTCGGGCGTTCACAATGGGTGACGCGTCATCGCTCCAGGCGGAGCCGCCTTCCCAGATCTCACGCTTCCACATCGGGACGGTCAACTTCAGGGTGTCGATGCAGTACCGCGCCGCGTCGAAGGCGAGGTCACGGTGCGGTGACGAGACGGCGACGATGACGGTGGCGTCGGAGAGTTCCACGCGTCCGATTCGGTGGTGGATGGCGACCGCCTCGAGCGCGGGCCAGCGCACCCGGGCCTCGGTGATGACGTCGAGGATTCGCTTCTCCGCCAGGTCGATGCTCGTTTCGTACTCGAGCGCGACGACGCCCTCGCGAGCAGCAGAGTTGTCGCGCACGACGCCACTGAAAGTGACGACCGCACCGCAGTTCGGGTGCGTGGCCCAGGCGGTCACCGCGTCGAGCGAAAGTTGGTCGGGCGTGACCAGGACCCAGTTCGACGTTGGAGTGGACGGCATTCGCCTCAGCCTATAGTCGCGCTTCGCGTTCTCCCGTGGCCACGTCACCCGACCTGGCGACCCCGCGAAGTGACGATCGAGGTCGATTCCTCGCGATAGTTCGTCGTGCCGGGCGACGCACCGGGCCGAGTACGTCCCGGCGACGTCGTCACTCAGTAGTCAAGTACGCCAATCAGGCGGCACCACGTCACGTACGTGCGGCACGCAGATGCTGTTGTTTGGCCCTACTGTGAAGTCGTTTACGTCATATTTCGCGTGATGTTACTGTAAGTGCACGAGAGACGGGAGAGTCGATCATGGAACGACGTTCAATTCACTCCGGAAGTTTGTGGTTGGACCAGTCCGCGCGCCGCGTGGCGACGACGGCCGCGGCGGCGCTGATCGTGGCCTGCACGCTGACGGGATTCTCGGGCAGTTCGCGCGCCGGCGCCGCCAGTCGACCCAAGGCGTCGGGCACCGTCACGGTGCTCTACGCGGGATCGCTTCTTGACCTGATGCAACAACAGATTGGACCGGCGTTTCACAAGGCCACCGGGTACACGGTGAGCGGCTTCTCCAACGGGTCGAGCGCTCTGGCGACCGAGATCAAGGGCGGGACCCAAGTCGGCGACGTCTTCATCAGCGCGTCACCGAAGGCGGACCAGTCCTTGCAGGGAACGGCGAATGGTGACTGGGTGACGAACTACCAGGAGTTCGGGACCTCCACGTTGGTGTTGGGTTACAACCCTTCGTCCAAGTACGCCAAAGACCTCCTGACGAAGCCTTGGTACAACGTGGTCGACCTCCCGAACTTCTTGCTCGGGCGCACTGACCCGGCGACCGACCCCAAGGGCGTCTTGGCCGTCAACGCGTTGAACGGCGTCGCCCTCACCTACGGCGTCACGCGACTCAACGCGCTCGCGACCTCGACGTCGAACATCTATCCCGAGACGGCGCTCGTCGGTGAGATCCAAGCCGGACAGCTCGACGCCGGGTTCTTCTACGCGGTCGAAGCGGCCGCCGCCCACCTGAAGACGGTGCCACTGGTCGGGACGGGACTCGCGGCTGAGTACACGGTCGCGACGCTGAAGAACGCGCCGAACGCCAACGCGGCGAAGGCGTTCGTGCGGTTTCTGCTCAGCAAGGCGGGACAGAAGATCCTACGGAAGAACGGTGTGACCTCACTCGTTCCGCCGGTCACCTTTACTGACGCCATCGGCACCACCACGACGACCGCCGCGCCCACCACCACGACGACGTGAGTTCATCGAGGACTCTGAACAGTCCTCTTCTCTGGCTCGGCGGCTTGATCGTCATCTACTTGGGTTACCCCTTGGCCGCGTTCGCGGTGCGATTCGTGACGTCGCCGCAGCGCGGCTTTCATGTTCCCGGACTGTTTCCGGCACTCTGGGTCTCGATAAGCGGCGCCACGATCGCGCTCGCGCTCTCTGCGTTGTTCGGCGTTCCGCTGGCGTTTCTCCTGGCGCGCTCGAAAGGACGTATCGCGTCGGTCGTCGGGTTGGTGGTGCAGATACCACTAGCGCTGCCCCCACTCATGAGCGGGATCGTGCTCGTCTACATCGTCGGGCCGTACACGTTCCTCGGACAGCTCTTCGGCCGACACCTCACTGATTCGATGATCGGTGTCGTCATCGCGATGACCTTCGTGTCCTCGCCGTTCTTGATCGTCGCGTCGCGCGCCGCGTTCGCCTCCGTTGACCAAGGACTGTTGGACGTCGCGGCGACGCTGGGCCACTCCGAGGCGTCGCGATTCCTGCGCGTCGCGGTCCCGAGCGCCGGTCACGGCATTCGTGCGGGGATGCTGCTCACGTGGCTCCGGGCCTTTGGCGAGTACGGCGCCGTCGTCATCTTGGCCTACAACCCCGCGTCACTGCCGATCTATACCTACAACCAGTTCAGTGGTCGGGGACTGCCGACGACCCTGGCACCCACCGCGCTGGCCCTCGGCGTCGCGGTCGTCGTCGTGCTCCTCAGCCGAGTGAAACTTCGCGCGCCCTCGTCTCGAACGGTCATGCCGACGATGACGCGCTCGCCCGACCTGGTGGCGTCCCAGCCCGTTCGCTTCGCGATCGATCAGCACCTCGGCTCCTTTCACCTCGAGATGACGCACGACTCGAGCGCTCGACACCTCGGGGTCCTCGGACCCTCGGGGTCGGGAAAGTCGGCGCTCCTTCGCTGCGTCGCCGGACTGTACGGATCGTCTCCGGGGCCGGTCTGGTACGGCGACGAACCAATGGGAGGTGTCGCCGTCGAGCGGCGCGGCGTTGGCTACGTGGCGCAAGGGTTCTCTCTTTTCCCTCATCTCTCGGTGTGGCGCCAGTTGCTGTTCGCGAAGGGCGCGACGCCAGAGCTCGCGGCGTACTGGCTCGAGCACCTCCGTCTCAGCGGGCTCGAAGGTCGGATGCCGTCCGAGCTCTCCGGGGGAGAGCGTCAACGAGTGGGCCTGGCGCAGGTGCTCTGTCGCTCACCCAAAGTGCTGCTCCTCGACGAACCCTTCTCCGCCCTCGACGTTCCGGTGCGCCTCGAACTTCGTCGCGAACTTCGTCGCCTGCAAACTGAGACCGGGCTCGCCACCGTCCTGGTGACGCACGACCCGGAGGAGGCCGCGTTCTTGTCCGACGAGTTGCTGGTGATCGCTGACGGAAGGGTGCTGCAATCGGGCACGAACCGATCGGTGTTCTCGCGACCGGCGTCGGCGAAAGTCGCGACGTTGGTGGGCGTCGAGAACCTGAACCTGGCGAAGGTCGCGTCGTCGACGTCGCTCGACGTCGCGGGATCGGTTATCGAGGTCGGCCCCACCGGTCTCACCCCGGGCACCTCGGTGCTCTGGTGCGTCCGTCCCGAGCGCGTCACGGTCTCGAGCGACGAGGTACCGGATGGCTCATCGCACGGAGTGCGTCGTGACGCGCTTCGAGGAACGCTCACCGACGTCGCGGACACCGGTACGGCCTACGACCTCTTCGTGAGCGTGGGCGACGGTCTCGAGATCAAGGCGCGGACGTGGGGATCGCTCGATCTGGTCGTCGGGTCGCGCTGTCGAGTCGAGTTCGACCCCGCAGCCATCACCCTTTGGCCCGTACCGACGATTCCGTAGGGTTGCGCGAGCGAACGGCTCCGACCCAGCGGGCAAACCGGCGCTAGAACTTGTCGGGAATCTCCACGCTCACGTTCGTGGCCTTCACGACCGCGTCAACGACCACGCCGGGCACCAGGCCAAGTTCGTCGACCGCCTCTCGGGTGATGAGTGAGACGAAGCGGTGAGGACCAGCTTGGATCTCGACCTGGGCCACGACCTTGTCCTTCACCACTTTCGTCACGATGCCGACGAATCGATTGCGGGTCGACTGAGCGCGAGGGCTCTTCGGTGCTTGCGGAGTGGCCGTCTCGATGGCGGCTTCGGCCAGGTCGACGCCCTCGAAATAGCGCTTGCCGTCAGCACCGAGCGTTGACTTGATCCGACCGGCGTCCGCCCATCGGCGGATCGTGTCGGCACTCACGCCGAGTAGTTCCGCCGCTTGCGACGCTCGGTACTTCACCATCGTCTCAGACTACTCAGGGACGTGCCTCTCGTTGCTCGGCGTTCGTCCACGCGTCGGCGCGTGATGACTCAGCCACCGATCATCGACATCGATCGAGACGGACGCAAGAAGTCCGGCTCGTTGATGGCGTGTCCGGGGTACTTCTCCCAGACCGCCTTGCGCAGCAGCAACGCGACTTCGTCGTCCTCGCCGCCGTTACGCATCAGATCGCGTAGCGAGAACTCGTTGTCGGAGAAGAGGCAGTTTCGAATGGCCCCGTCCGCCGTCAAGCGAAGTCGGTTGCACGTTCCACAGAACGGTTGCGTCACGCTCGAGATGAGGCCAATCTCACCGTGACCGTCTTCGAACTTGAAGCGCTCCGCGGGCGCCGATCCTCCGACGTCGACGGCCACGAGTGGCCACACCGCGTGGATACGTTCGTAGATCTCGTGGCCGGGTACCAGTTGGGACTTGTCCCACGCGCCCTGCGCGTCGAGGGGCATGAACTCGATGAAGCGCACGACACGACCGGTGTCGCGGGCGAACGTCGCGAAGTCAAGTATCTCGTCATCGTTCTCGCCGCGAAGGATGACGACGTTGATCTTGAGCGGCGAGAGGCCGGCGGACTCGACGGCGTCCATTGCGCGCAACACGGTGTTGAGGTCACCTCGGCGACGTATCTCGTTGAAGCGCTTCTCACGCAGTGAGTCGCAGCTGATGTTCACGCGCTTCAGCCCGGCGTCGGCGAGGGACTGGACGACGGGCGCCAGCAACATCGCGTTCGTCGTCATCGAGAGGTCCGTAAAACCAACGGCCGAGAGGCGCGAGACGAGGTTCACCACGTTCTTTCGTACGAGCGGTTCGCCGCCGGTGAGCCTCAGCGAAGTCACGCCCATCTCGTAGGCGACGGTGGCGACTCGTTCGATCTCCTCAAAGGAGAGAAGGGCCTCACGAGGTTGAAACGTCATTCCCTCTTCGGGCATGCAGTAGACGCAGCGCAGGTTGCAGCGGTCCGTGACGGAGATACGAAGATCGTCGTGAACCCTCGCGTAACGATCCACCAACGGACCTTCGTGGGGCATCATGAGGAAAGGATCGTCAATGCGGGATTTGAGCTCGGCGTCGCCCTCGTGTGGATGCGGACGCACTGAGACCGGCACCGCTGACGCGTGTTGAGACGGTCCGCCGGTGTCCTCAGGTCGGGCGTCGACGCTCGCTGTCGCGTTCGGGTTCGAAGTGTCGCTCACTGCAGCCCATGCTAACGGCGCCCTGCTCTCATGCCTTATGACATCAAACGCTCGCGGTGTACGTCTCGCTGGTACACGCTCACCGCAAGAATCGATTCTGTCGAACCCTCAGCGAGGTTTCTCCACTGGATCTTCAACCAGACGTCCCCACGTCCCCGACTTTCCACCCTGTTTCTTCAAGAGAACGAGGTCATCGATACGCGCGTCCGGGTCAGACGACTGTAGTGAGTCCATGATGCTGAGGGCGGCGAAGGCGCACGCGGTGAGGGCCTCCATCTCGACGCCCGTGCGCTGCGTCGCGGTCACGGTCGCGGCGATCTCAATACCTCCCTCGTACGAAGTGAGCTGGACGTCGACGTCGTTGAGGTTGAGGGAGTGGCACAGCGGGATCAGATCCGACGTCCGCTTCGCGGCGTGGACGCCCGCTACCCGTGCCGCGTGCACCGGATCCATTCCGTCGGTCCATGGTTCGAGTGCGTCGAGGTTCGCCGACGTAACGACGAGACAGTGCGCCATCGCCTGTCGTTTCGTCGGACGTTTGTTCGTGACGTCGACCATCCGCAACTTTCCGGTCGCGTCGATGTGAGAGAACTGACCCTCCACGTTCAACGCTCCTTCAATCTCGAACAAAACTCAACTGTCAACACCTACTACCGTACGTCGCACTGCTCGTCCAGTACTGAAAGTCTCGGTCTCGAAAGTGAGGCAAAAGTAAAGCATAAATAGAGTTAGTCGAACACCTGACTCTGTTGGTTGATAACAACGAGCTTTGCCGTGGGTCTGCGTTACGGTGAACCCATGCGCTACGAGTACAAGCAGATCTACATTCCGATCGCCAAAAAGGGATGGAGCGAACTTGGCAGCGCGTTGGAAGAACTTCCCTCCGAGGGCTGGGAGCTCTTCATGGCTGTTCCAATAACGGAGATGACCGCCTTCATTCCCGGAATCTCCGGGAGCCGGACGTCAGCGATCGTTCACTATTTTCGAAGGCCTGCCGCCGGCACCGCGTGAGTCGCGACTCGTCAACCTCCTTTGGGTACAACGAATGGACGAAGATTCCTTTTCAGTGGGCGCCAAACTCGACCGACTCCCGAACGATGTCAGCGAGAGTGTCAAAGTCGTCGATGCCTTCAACGAGAACACGTTCGCCAACCACGCGGGCGCGTAGTCTCGAGGGTTCATCTTGCAGATACTCGACGGGAGATTTTCCGTACAGACGAGCGAGCATGACCGCACCGGTGTGTCGAAATCCTCGGCCCCGGTCGGCGGGTCCGACGTAGCCGTTCCAATATCGCCGCGCGGCCTGCACCAACTGGTCGGCACCACCAGTCGGCTGGTCGCGGAGTGCTTTCAAGAGCAGG
>DASZIH010000042.1:0-22416 GCA_035949355.1 Acidimicrobiales bacterium | reverse complement strand
CGGTGGCTCCTACGGCGGCTTCATCGCGATGGAGTACGCCATCGCGTACCCCGAGCACACCCGTGCGATGATCCTTCGCGACACGTCACCCGACAACTCGAACCTCACGCGGGCTTTCGAGAACGCGCGCGAACAGACGCGAGTCGAGATCAACTGGGACAACTTCAACCGCTACTGGGGCGGACGCATCACGGACGACCAAGACCTCAAGGAGCGTTGGGCCGAGATCATTCCCATGTACGACTTCGACTACGACCCCGTCAAGTCCAACGCTGCGGTCGAGGCGGGCATCTACCGTCACGAGGCGCACAACTGGTGCTTCCTCTACAACATGCCCAACTACGACCTGCGCCCTCAGTTACCGAGCGTCACGTGCCCAACGCTCGTGACCGTTGGGAGGACTGACTGGGTGACGCCCGTCTCCTACGCAGAGACAATCGCCGAACTCGTACCGAACTCCAAGCTGGTCGTCTTCGAGAAGTCGGGCCACTCCCCTCAGATCGAAGAGTTCGACCTCTTCCAAGAGGTCATGCGCGACTTCCTCGCGACGCTCGACTAGCGAGAAACTACTCGGAGAGGCCCCGACAGAGCAACACCACGGTGATGAACACGCGGTAGAGCTCGAGGGGGTCCTCTTGCGTGATCTCGGCGTAGAGGTCGCCCGTTCGAACGACGCCGTGCACGCGCGTGGCCAAGTCCGCGTAGTCACTGGTGCGAAACGTGATGCCCATCGTCACCGGCAGGGATAGGGCCGGTGGTGTCGCCGTAGGAATCGACGCCGTCGCGAGCGCCGCCTGGTCGAATATCAACTTGCACGCCTCGTCGGGGTGCAGTGAGTTCGCGGCGAAGCGCGTCACCGACTCCTTCACGACCGCGCTGTACGCGCCGGGCGCGAAGGGCGCGATCTCCTCTGCCGTCACCTGGTCGCCGCTGATCAGCACTAACGGCACGCCGTAGGCCTGGGCGACCAAGGCGTTGATACCCGCCTCGCCCGCGACGACGCCGTTCAGGGTCACCTCGGCGAACGCCGTCGGAAAGTACGTGTGCGAGAGGTTCGACGACTTGCTGCCCATCGAGCCGTGATACGAGATGAAGAAGATCGCGTCGAACGTCTCGTCAAGTCCCTGCATCATGTACATCGGTTTGAAGCGGCCCGAGAGGTAGCGCGCCGAACCCGCGAGGGCGTCGGGACGTAGGTTCGCCATCTTCGAGTGGGCGTCGTTCACCAGGAACTCGGTGGCGCCCGCCGACAGGGCTCCCTCGATCGCGGCGTTGATCTCACGGGTCAAGAGCCCCGTGTAGTACTCGTACAGCGGACCGCCCGACATGACGTGGTCCCAGTCGACGACGCCCGCCGTGCCTTCCATGTCCGACGAGATGTAGATCTTCATAGGACCACTCTCTCAAAGACTTCCACCGACGTGCTCGACGACGTCATGACGTTGTAGGTGGCGCCCGACTGGCCCGCCGCCGCGCCGTGACGGCCGTCGGGCGTGAGACAGAGGGTGCGCAGCTCGGCCCGGAAGTCATCGTGCAGCGTGCCCGCGTCGGCGAGCATCTTTCGACACGCCTCGGACGGGTCATCGCCGCGTGCGAGTCCTTCGACGACCAGTCGCGCGCCCGTCACCCGCATGCTCATCTCGCCGCGACCGGTACAGGCCGCGCCGCCGTAGCGAAGGTCGCAGTAGTTGCCCGCGCCGGGAAGCGCGGAGTCGCCCACTCGGCCGGGGTACTTCCACGGGTACCCGCTCGTCGAGACACCCACCACCATCTCGCCGCTCTCATCGAGGGCAAGGACGTTGATGGTTCCCCACGGTCCCTCGTGGGGACGAAAGCGGTTGACCAGGTCGATCGCCGCCAGGCGATAGACGTCGTCCCCAGGCGCCGCCAAGGTCTTCTCCCCTTCGACGGCCTCCCTCGAAGGTCGAAGCGCTTCACGAAACAGCTGCCACGCTTCGTCGGTCAGGAGCGTTGCTGGTTCGAAGCCCTGTTCCTGGGCGAAGAGTTCAGCGCCCTCGCCAACCAAGAGACAGTGCTGGGGCAACTGCTCGAGCACGGCTCGAGCGATCGAGATCGGGTGGGGAAAGTTGCGAACCGCGCCCACGGCGCCAAAGGCGCGCGTGGAACCGACCATGATCGACGCGTCGAGTTCGACCTCGCCACGAGCGTTCGGCAGTCCCCCCGTGCCCACGTAGTGATCATCGAGGTTGTCTTCGCAGAGACGAAGCGCCGCTTCCACCGCGTCGAGCGCGCTCGCGCCCTGCCGCAACAACGCCATGCCGGCGGGAAGGCCCGCCTCAGAGCGCTCACTGCCAATGATGATGGGTCCAGACGTCACTACAGTTCTCCTTTGGTTGATCGCTGATCCGTCGACGCGTTCGCGACGACGACGTCGCTACTTGATAACGGGCTCGCGACGTGGCACGTCGAGCAGTCTTTCGATGACGCGCGCGTTGGCGAGCAACGCCATATCGGTGCCACGCCGAGACGACAGTTGAAGCCCAATGGGTAAGCCATGGTCGTTGAAGCCACACGGCAACACGATCGCGGGATCGCCCGTCAAGTTGAAGGGTCCCGTGAAGTAGCCCTCGATCGCGCCGTCGGGCGTGTCGATCGGCGGCGTCGTCGTGGGCGCGACGAAGGGCGTCGAGGGCGTCAACAACACGTCAACGTCGTCGTAGAGAGCCTCCGCTGCGGGTAGCAGTCGCGCACGCGTGGCCAGCGCGTCGTCGTAGGCGGCGCGAGTGACCTTCGACGCGGCGAGGAAGAGTCGCAACGTTTCGGGACCGAAGTGACCAGGGTCGCGTTCCACCTGTTCACCGTGGACCTGCCACGCTTCGTACAAGATGATGTCGTCGATCAAGGGACGAAGGGCGTCGAGCGCAAAACTGCTCACGTCAACGACGTCGACATCTTCGCGTACGCGTTTCACCGCTTCCGCCAACGCTTGGCGAATCTCAGGCGTGCTGATCTCGTCGTCCAACCACTCCGTGACGACTCCGACGCGAAGTCGAGCTGAAGACGACGACACGACCGCCTGACCCGTGATCGCCGCGAAGACCCTCTCCGTCACCGCGACGTCGCGCGCCAACAGCCCCACGTGGTCGAGTGACGGCGAGAGTGGCTGGACACCGGTGAGGTCGATCGCCCCAAAAGTTGGCTTGAATCCCACGACGTTGCAGTAGTGCGCTGGAATACGAATCGAGCCGCCGGTGTCCGTGCCGATCGCGACGTCGCACGCGCCGACGCCGACGAGTGCGGCCGAACCACCGCTCGATCCCCCTGCCGTACGAAGTGGGTCGTAGGGGTTCATTGCTTCGGCGACGTCCGGGTGCAGCGCGCCGGCGGCGTACTCCAACAGGGTCGTCGTCGCAAAGACGTCCGCGCCCGCGTCACGCAGTGCGGTGATGACCGGCGCGTCACTGACGGCGGGCGGTCCGACCATGTCGTGGGGATTCCCGTTTCCACGGGGCACGCCCTTCACGTCAACCAGGTCCTTCACCGCGACGGCCACCCCGTGCAGTGGTCCGTCGGCGCGACGAAGCGGTGCCGGAAGTATCTGAACGACGGCGTTCAGTGGACGGCCGAGTCGATTCGTGCGTTCGTAGGTCGAAAGGAGGTCGAGGTTCGCTGCTTCGCAGGTGCGTTCGCCGTCTTCGATGGCGTGTATCAGTTCTCCGATGTACGTCGTGAGCGGCCCCTTCAAGTCGCGGACCAGGTCGTCGACCTCGGTCTTGCGCTTGCGAACCATAAGGTCGCGGTAGATCCCGCTGTGCGACTTGGCGCTCGCGCGGTTGAACGTCACGAGTCGGTCCAGCGAACCTTCCAGGTCGTCGGGCTCGAACCCGTCGAAACCCATCGGTGTCACGGGTGACTGCGCCAGCACCTCTCGAGCGATCGCCAGCATCAACGTGCGGTACCTCGGGTCTTCGAGTGAGTCCGCGATCGAGAGGTCCGACGTGGCGCCCCCGTAGAGCATCGCGCCGTACGCCTCTTTGCCCCAGAGGTAGCCCATGATGTTGTCCGTGGCCACGGCGTAGGGCAGCGCGTCGGCGAGTTCTTGGACCCGTGGCGTGATGACCGATTGGAACGGCTCGCCTACGCGAAAGGTACCGACGTTCCCTTGCATGACCCGGCCCGGGCCCATGACGTCCGCGCCAAAGTTCACGAAGCTCACGATGAGATTGTCGCGTCCCACGGCCTCCGCGAGGATGTCCGCGGTAAAGCCATTCTGAAAGCTCACGGCGTAGCCGCCCGGAGCGACGCGTCCTCGAAGGAGTTCCGCCGCGGACTCGGTGTGATGGCTCTTCACGGCGATGGCGATGTGCTCGATCTGCGCGGGCAGTTGGTCGGGGGTGATGGCCGGCACGCGCACGGAGAAATCCTCCACGGGGCCCTCGATGATGATGCCGTCGCGATTGATCGCTGCCACGTACTCGACGTCGGTATCGCACAACACGACGTCGTGACCGGCGCGGGCCATGTGCGCACCAATAGTTCCGCCAATCGCGCCAGCGCCGATGATCGTCAACTGCATTCCTGCCACCATCCTCATGGGAAAATGAACGGAGAATCGATGTGCTCCGTTAACAAATGTAGTCGTCACGAAACGGCGTCTTGAACGCTCAAGCGTCTCGTTGCGAGCAAATTGGTTCGACCCGAAGCACACACCGTGTCACCACGACATCACTGACGCCACGACCTCGAATCGCCAGTCGTCAACCGTGAGACGTGAAAGCGAACTCCACACGAGCAAGCGAGTTGAGACAACGAATCGACGACCCCTCAGACGTCGGTGTCGCCACCAGAGATCTCGGAGACCTTCTGCTTACCCGCCGACACGAAGGGCATCATCTCGCGAAGCTGCGAACCGATCTCTTCGATCGGGTGGCGCTTTCCGGCGTCACGAAGCTCGCGATAGCGCGGACGACCGATCTCGTTCTCCAAGATCCACTCGGCAGCGAACGTGCCGTCTTGGATCTCGCCCAGGATCTTCTTCATCTCGACCTTGACCTGATCGTTGATGACGCGAGGTCCGCGGGTCAAGTCCCCGTACTCGGCCGTGTCCGACACGCTGAAACGCATGCCGGTGATGCCCTCTTCGTACATGAGGTCGACGATGAGCTTCAGCTCGTGGAGGCATTCGAAGTACGCGCTCTCGGGTTGGTAGCCAGCCTCGACGAGCGTCTCGTAGCCCGCGCGCACCAGCGCGGTGACGCCGCCGCACAAGACGACTTGCTCACCGAAGAGGTCGGTCTCGGTCTCTTCGGAGAACGTCGTCTCGAGAACGCCGGCGCGCGTCGCGCCGATGCCATCGGCGTAGGCCAGGGCGATGTCGTGGGCGTGGCCCGTGGCGTCTTGCTCCACGGCGATCAGCGACGGCACGCCGCCACCTTCGAGGTAGGTGCGTCGCACGAGGTGACCGGGCCCCTTGGGCGCCACCATCGCGACGTCGACGCCACTCGGTGGGTTGATCAGATTGAATCGGATGTTGAAGCCGTGCGCGAAGAGGAGGCACTTGCCCGCCGTGAGGTGTGGCGCGATATCGGCGTCGTACGTGCGCTTCTGCTCGGTGTCGGGCACGAGCACCATGATGACGTCGGCCTCGGCGCACGCGTCGGCGATCGAGAGGACGCGAAGTCCCGCCTCTTCGGCCTTCTCAACAGACGACGACTCCATACGCAGGCCAACGCGTACGTCGAAGCCGCTGTCGTGGAGGTTCAGCGCGTGCGCGTGACCCTGCGATCCGTAGCCCAAGATGGCGATCTTCTTCGACTTCAGGAGCTCGGGCTTGGCGTCCTTTTGGTAGTACATCGTGGTCATCGTTTACATCTTTCTCTTGGGGGGCTAGGCGGTGGCCGTCTGAACGAGTCTAGGGAGTGCGACGCGACCCGTACGCTGCAACTCCACAGCGGTGAAGACCTCCAGGGCCTTCTCGAGTTGGTCGCACGCCGTCGGCGTCCCGGCCAACATCATGGTCACCGTCGTCGCGTTCACGTCGACGATCGAAGCGCCGGTATTGGCGGCGACGTCGAGGACGTCCGCGCGATTGGTGTGATCGACGCTCATCGTCGCGAGCAGCAGTTCGCGCTCGATGGCGTCACGAGGGGCGAGGTCTTTGATGGCGACGACGTTCACGAGTTTGTCGAGCTGGCCAACGATCTGCTCCAAGGGCGCCGACTCGGCGTCGACGACGATGGTCACCCGAGAGAATCGTGCGTTGCCCTCTGACGGCGCCACGGCCAAGGAGTAGATGTTGAAGCCGCGTCGCGCGAAGAGTCCGGCGATGCGCGCGAGCACGCCCGCCTTGTTCTCTACCAACACCGACAAGATGTGGTGGCGCACCGGGGTGCGATCGATCACACCAAGGAAGGGCTCGGGGGTCATTGGTTGTCTCCTCGTAGCAGCGGGTGAACCATGATGTCGTCGTTGCTCGCGCCGGCCGCGACCATCGGGAAGACCTTCTCCGAGGAGTCCGTTCGAAAGTCGATGACGACCGGGACGTCGTGGATCTGATTGGCCTGGTCGATGACGTCGTGCATCTCTTGCAGGTTGGTGGCGCGAAGTCCTACACATCCCATCGCCTCGGCCCACTTCACGTAGTCGGGCAGATCGGCGCTGAGGTACACCTCGGAGTAGCGCTCTTCGTAGAACATCTCTTGCCATTGGCGAACCATGCCAAGGTACGCGTTGTTGAGGATCGCCACCTTGATGGGGATTCCCTCGGCGCGCGCCGTCACGAGCTCTTGGGCCGTCATCTGGAAACATCCGTCTCCGTCGATACACCACACCGTGCGGTCCGGTCGGCCGACCTTGGCGCCGATGGCCGCCGGCACGCCGAATCCCATGGTGCCAGCTCCCCCGGAGTTGACCCAGGTGCCGGGCTCTTCGAACTCCCAGAACTGCGACGCCCACATCTGGTGCTGGCCAACGCCGGCCGAGACGATGGTCCCGGGCGCCGCCTTGTTGGCGATGGCCTCGATGACGTGCTGTGGACGAAGGGGGCCCTCAGTGGTCGGTTCGTCGTAGACGAGCGGGTAACGCTCTTGCCACGTGCGGATCTCCTTCCACCAGACGTCCAGGTTCTGCGGCGTCGCGTTCGCGGCGTCGAGCGCCTGGAGCGCGGAGGCGACGTTGGTCTGCAAGGACACGTCGGCGCGGCGGACCTTGTTGAACTCGGCCTTGTCGATGTCGACGTGGATGATCTTCGCGTTCGCGGCAAACGAAGAGACCTGTCCCGTCACCCGGTCGTCGAAACGAGCGCCCAACGAGATCAACAGGTCGGACTTCTGGATCGCGGCGACCGCGCTGTACATGCCGTGCATGCCGGGCATGCCCAGGTGCTGCTCGTGAGAATCGGGGAAGGCGCCGCGCGCCATCAACGTCGTGACGACCGGCATCTTCGTGCGTTCGGCGAAGGCCAGGAGGTCGTGATGGGCACGTGACTTGAGCGTGCCGCCACCCACGTAGAGGACGGGTCGCTCCGAACGGCTGATCAGCTCGACGGCGCGCGCCACGGCGTCATCGTCGATCGCGATCTCTGGATGGTAGCCGGGCAGATCCAGCTCTTCGATGGTCTCGGGGTACCACCACTCCATGGTGGACTGCGACACGTCCTTCGGCAGGTCGATCAGGACCGGCCCGGGGCGACCGGACGTGGCGAGATAGAAGGCCGCCGCCACGGCGCGCGGGATCTCGTGCGCCGACTGGATCAAGAAGTTGTGCTTGGTGATGCCCATCGTGATGCCGGTGATGTCGCACTCCTGGAACGCGTCCGATCCGATCGACGCGGTCGCGACCTGACCGGTGATGATGACGAGCGGCGTCGAGTCCATGTGGGCGTTGGCGATGGGCGTGACGATATTGGTCGCGCCCGGTCCGCTCGTCACCATCGCGACGCCCGCCTTTCCGGTGGCGAGCGCGTAGCCCTCCGCCATGTGACCGGCGCCCTGCTCGTGGCGCACGAGGATGTGCCGTATCGAGGAGTCGAGAATCGGGTCGTAGACGGGCAGAATGGCCCCACCGGGCAGGCCGAAGATCGTGTCAACGCCCTCTTGTTCGAGGCTCTTGATGAGTGCTTGCGCTCCGGTGAGTTGCACAATGCTCCTTTTGGGGTCAGATAAGAAAAAAGGCCTCCCTTATTTGGGAGGCCTCCGGTGTACGTGTATACGTGACTACCGGCGCCGAGCGCCTACTACTACCAGAATCTCGAAGTGCGTGGTCACCTCTCTAGTCTAAACACAGATTGGCGCGACGCACAAGGTACCAGCGCGTCAAGAACGCGCCGATCTCGGCGCCCCGGGCCAGCCGTGCGAACGTCGCCAGTGATCTCGTGGCGTACCGAGGAGTAAACGACGCTGCAGCGCCTTGAGCAACGCCGAACACCGTGACGGTCACGACTGAGTCGTCAACGACGGCTCTGCAGCTCCGCGATCACGGCCTTGCCGTTGGCCTGGCCCTTGGTGAGTTTCATCACTTGACCGATGAAGAACTGGGCCAATTTCTCGTCCCCGTCTCGGTAGCGAGACCACTCGTCGGGGTACTCGGTGATGAGCGACGCCACCGTGGCGCCAAGGGAGTCCGACGACAGTCGCTCGAAGCCCTTCGCCGTTGCGATGTCTCGAGGGTCGCCGCCGTGGGCCAACAGCTCCAGCAAGACGACCTTCGCCTGCGTCGCCGAGAGGTCACCGTTCTGTTCCATTGCGAGGGTCGCGCTGAAGGCGTCCGCGGTCAGGTTCGCGATGTCGTCGACGGCGGCCGCGAGTTCGTTCGCGGCACGCGCCAACGCCAACGTCGGCTCCGCGCCCTCGTCGATCGCCGCGAGCACGAGGTCGTCAAAGCCCAGGTCGACGACCACTTCGAGGGCGTCAAGCTGTGCGCGCGTCGGACTGGAGAGGCGGGCCACCAACGTGGCCCGTCGTTCTGCCGGCATGGCACCGAGACCAAGACGGATACGTTCTTGCCAGGCTTCATCGGGCACGAGGTCGACGAGATCGGGTTCACGAAAATAGCGATAGTCCTCGGCCTCTTCCTTGGTTCGCATGGTCGAGGTCTCGCCGATGTTCTCGTCCCAGTGGCGCGTCTCTTGGCGCACCGTGGCGCCCCCTTCTATGAGCTCGATTTGACGCAGCGCCTCGTAGTCAATGGCGCGTTGCAGGCTTCGAAGCGAATTCAAGTTCTTGATCTCGCAACGGGTGCCGAGGGGATCACCGGGTTTGCGAACGGAGACGTTCGCGTCGATGCGCATCGAGCCCTCCTCCATGCGGCCGTCCGACGCGCCCGTCGCGATCAAGATCCCGCGCAACTCCGCCGCGTAGGCGCGCGCTTGAGCAGAACTGCGGATATCGGGGCCCGAGACGATCTCGACGAGCGGCACGCCCGAACGGTTGTAGTCGACCAACGAGCGGTCGGCCCCGTGGATACGACCACTACCACCGAGGTGCGTCGACTTTCCGGTGTCCTCTTCGAGGTGGGCGCGCTCGATGGTGACCCGAGAGCCATCCGGCAAGTCCAAGTAACCCCCGGAGTTGATCGGCAGATCGTACTGACTGATCTGAAAGTCCTTGGGCATGTCGGGATAGAAGTAGTTCTTACGGTGGAACGTCGAGAACGCGATCGTCGAGTGCAGCGCGAAGCCGATGGCCATCGCGAGGTCGACGGCGCGAACGTTCAAGACCGGCAACGATCCCGGCAGACCCAAGCAGACGGGACAGACGTTCGTGTTGGGCTCCGATCCAAACTCGTTGGCGCACCCGCAGAACATCTTCGTCGTGGTCTTCAGTTCCGTGTGGACTTCGAGTCCAACCACCATCTCCCAGCCGTCGCGCGTGGTCATGACCGTCCGTCCGCGAGCTCGAGGACGCGCGCCGCCGCGAAGAGTTGGGCCTCGCTGCGTCCAGGGCCGAGAAGTTGCACACCGATCGGCAGACCCGCCTGTCCCGCGCCGAAGGGCACCGAGATCGCGGCGTCGCCCGCCAAGTTGGTCGGGATCGTGAACACGTCCGAGAGGTACATCGCCATGGGATCGGCCGTCTTCTCGCCGATCGCGAAGGCCACCGACGGCGCCGTCGCCCCGAGGAGCACGTCCGCGTCAAGATACGCGCGACGAAAGGCGTCGATCAACTGCGTGCGAACCTTCAACGCTTGGCCGTAGTAGGCGTCGTAGTAGCCCGCCGACAGCGCGTAGGTGCCGAGCATGATGCGCCGCTTCACCTCGGCGCCGAAGCCCGCGGTACGTGTCGCCTCGTTCATCGCCGCGACGTCGTCGGCGTCGACGCGCAACCCGTAGCGCACGCCGTCGTAGCGAGCCAAATTGCTCGACGCCTCCGCCGGAGCGATCAGGTAGTACGCACTCAGTCCGAGGTGAAGTTCGGGCACAGAGAGCTCGACGATGGTCGCGCCGGCGTCGCGCAGTGCGTCCGCTGCACGTTCGACCTCTGCGACGACCTCGTCGTCGGCGCCGTCGAAGAGTTCGCGGACGAGCCCGACGCGTTTTCCCGCCACGCCGTCGTTGACGTGCAGCAGCAGTGACGGCGCCGGTTCGGGCAGTGACGTGGAGTCCATGGGATCGTGACCAGCGATGACCTCGAGCAACGCCGCGGCGTCCGCGACGTTCTTCGCGAACGGGCCGATCTGATCGAGCGAACTCGCGAAGGCGATGAGGCCGTAGCGCGACACCAATCCGTACGTTGGCTTGACCCCGACGAGTCCACACAGCGCGGCGGGTTGGCGAATGGAGCCGCCCGTATCCGACCCGAGCGAGAGTGGCGTCATGTCGGCCGCCACGGCGCTGGCGGAACCACCCGACGAGCCCCCGGGAACGCGCTGCACGTCGAGTGGATTACGCGTCGGCCCGTAGGCCGACGTCTCGGTGGATGAGCCCATCGCGAACTCGTCCATGTTGGTCTTGCCCATGGGCACCGCGCCGGCGCCGAGCACTCGATCGACGACGGTGGCGCTGTAGGGCGGCCGCCAACCTTTGAGGATCTTCGATCCCGCGGTCGTGGGCACGCCCGTCGTGCAGAGATTGTCCTTCAACGCGATCGGTACGCCCGCGAGCACGCCGGCGTCCTCACCGCTCGTGACCCGCTCGTCGACTCGTCGAGCGGCGTCGAGCGCGCCCTCCTCGTCGACGAAGAGAAAGACGTTGAGTTCCTCGTTGCGCGCACGAATTGCCGCCAATGACGTCACCATCTCACCTTCGGCGGTGGTGGCGCCACTGCGAACGTCGCGCGCGATGTCGAGCGCCGTCCTCACGGCGCCTCTCCCATGATGCGCGGCACGGCGAAACGTCCGTCTCGCGCGTCAGGCGCCATCGCGAGCACTTCGTCACGCGAGAGACTCGCGCGCAGTACGTCGTCGCGCACGACGTTGATCAGTCCGAAGGGGTGGGCCGTCGCCACGACGCCCTCGAGATCGAGCGCGGCGATGTCATTGGCGTGTTCGAGCACCTGGGCGAGTTGCGCGGTGAACTCGTCGAGTTCGGCTTCACTCAGCGAGAGTCGCGCGAGCTTGGCGACCTTGGCGACGTCCTCACGTCGCAGCGGCGTTGCCACTACAGCACCCGAGCGAGAAAGTCCAAGGTCAGCGACTCGACGAGCTCTTGGTCGTTGTCCAACGTCGCGACGTGGTACGAGTCCTCGAGCCAGACCCGCTCGACGGGTCCCGACACCATGGCTGCCAAGTCGTCGCCGTTGTCCGACGGCACGACGTGATCCTCTCGACTCGAGAGGAGCAGACTCGGCGCGCCGATGAGACCGAGGTTCTCGTGGACCGCACTGACGCCAGCGAAGAGGCTCATCACGGGCGCGAGCGGCGTGGCTGAGTACGAGCTCTCGGCGACACCCTCTCGTTTGATGTCCGAGCCAATCGAATCGAAGGTCGCGGTTCCGCTGTCGAGTAGGAGTTGGATGCCTTCGAGCATCTCGGCTCCGGGGGATTTCACGAGAGGATTGATGAAGACGCAGCCCACGACCGACGGACGTACCTCGGCGACGTGCGCGGCCAGTCCCCCGCCCATCGAAAGACCAACCACCGCGACGCGCTCACAGCGCGCGGCGAGTTCGTCGAAGGCGTCCACCGCCGTTTTCGACCAGTCGGCCCAGGTGGTCGTGATCATGTCGTCGACTGTCGTTCCGTGGCCCGGAAGGCGCGGGAGTTCGACCGAGTAGCCCGCCTCGGCGGCGCGCTGCGCGATGGCCCGCATCGAGGACGGATTACCGGTGAATCCGTGAAGTACCAGCACACCCGAGGGGCCGCCGACGTGGGAATAGGGCTCGCTGCCGGGCATGAGGTCATGGTTCATAGGCCTCAAGACTACCGGCAGCCTTAGGCCGTCTTGCTGAGGTGACGGCGCGGAATCGAGCGAATGAACATCGCAGCGACGAGTCCCACGGAGCCAACGCACGCCCCGATGACGAACGAAACGTGAAACGTCGCGAGGAGCGCCGGACCGGCGTGCGCGTGGCTCAGCCCGCGGCGACGCGCGATGGACTGCTGCACCGTCTCGAGCACTTGGATCCCCGCCACTTCGCCCACCTGCATCGCGAGCAACTGCGCGGCCGACATGACGCCGAACTCGCTGACCTTCACCTCGTTGGCCATCACCGAACTCGACGACGGCATCGCCACGCCCATGCCGAGACCCGAGAGCGCGAGCGCGACGGCCACCATCCACGCTCCGGAACTGGGCTGCAACAAGGCGAACAGCCCCATCGACGCCGTCAAGAACGCCGCGCCCGCGACTGCGCTTATTCGTTCGCCGATGCGCACGGCCACGTAGCCCGCGATCGGTGACGAGAGTGCGAACGTGAGGGGCCGAGCGATGGCGAGTGCACCCACTCGAGGAATCGAGTAGCCGTAGCCCTGCTCCATCAGGAGGGGGAACAAGAAGAACGCGCCGAAGTAGGCGAAGTTCGCCGTCCCACGAAGGATCATCGGCATCGCGAAGTTCCGCCGTCGAAAGTAATACGCGGGGATGAGCGGATTGTCCGCGTGGTGCAGTCGGTAGATGAAGAGGGTCGTCGACGCGACGCTGAGAACGAACAGGGCGAGCGTCCATCGACCGGTCCAACCCAAAGAAGGCCCGAGCGAGAGCCCGAGCATCACCATGGTGACGGCGATTGACAACGACCAACTGCCGATCCAGTCCATCTGCTTGAACTCTCTGCGAGCGCGCGCCTTCTTCTCGGCCTCGTCGTCGTCCGTTCCCCGTCGCCGTGGCAGCACCGTGATGACGACGAAGAAGGCCACGACGATCAAGAGGAGCTGAAACCAGAAGAGGGCGCGCCACCCGAAGGCCGCGATGATGGGCGAGCCGAGCGAGACGCCGATGACGGGTCCCCCGGCGCCGATGAGGCTCCACCACCCCATGGCCTTCACTCGTTCCTCGCGCGAGAACACCATGTTGATGAGAGCCCCGGAGGCCGTGCCCGTCGCCGCACCCTGCACGCCGTCGAGTGTGCGCGCGAAGAGCAGCATGTCGACGTTGTGCGAGAGCGCGGTCAAGATCGCCGAGACCATCGCGCCGATGAGCCCGAAGAGGTAGAGGCGCCGATGGCCGTAGATGTCGCCGGTCTTGCCGAGCATCGGTGCCGCGAGACCGTAGGCGAGGAGGGGTCCGACCATGGTCCACGTGAGGACGGTCACGGAGGTGTGGAACTGCGTGGCGACGGTCGGGAGCGCCACGATGAAGACGGTGAAGGTGAAGTTGAGGGCGAAGAGACCCGCGAGCAGCGACCAAAGGACCCACCAGGGGTAGCGCGACGACGCGGCGGCGCGGTCCTGGACGCGTTGGCGAAGCAGCAAGAGCCAGTTGAGGTCACTGCCGGCCTCGCTGCCCAGCGTGCCAAAGGCCGCGCTCGCGGGGTCACTTCGAGCGTTTAAGAGACCGTCGGGGTCTTCACGGTCGAGGCGCGCCTGCGGGCGCTCGTCGCTCACTAGTACAGCGTGGGCAGTTGTGCTGCGAGTTCACTCACCGACCAGCGGTCGTCCTTCTCGAGGGTCGTGGTCATCGTCCAGTTCTGGAACTTTCGTACGGTGCCGCCTTGGACGAAGAAGACCTGTCCCGTCGCGGTGCAGTCCTCCATCGCGAGGGTCGCCACGAGAGGCGAGATATTGGCGGGGTCCCACACGTCGAAGACCGCCGCGTCGGAGGGCTTCACGACGTAGTCCGACAGTCCCGGTGTCGACTCGGTCATGCGCGTACGAGCAGCGGGCGCGATGGCGTTCACGCGTACGCCGTAGCGACCGAGTTCCTCGGCCGTGATGACGGTGAGGGCCGCGATGCCGGCCTTGGCGGCGCCGTAGTTGGACTGACCGACGTTGCCGAGGAGTCCTGACGTGGACGACGTGTTGATGACAGAGGCGCGCACGACGTTGCCCGCCTTCGCTCGTTCGCGCCAGTAGTTCGCGGCGTGGTGCAGCGGCACGAAGTGGCCCTTCAAGTGCACGTTGATCACCGCGTCCCAGTCCTCTTCGCTCAGGTTCACGAGTACGCGGTCGCGCAAGATGCCCGCGTTGTTGACCAAGACGTGAAGGTCGCCGAACGCCTCCAGCGCGCTCTGGACCAACCGCTCTCCCCCGTCCCACGTCGCGACGTTGTCGTGGTTCGCCAGTGCCGTACCACCCATCGCCTTGATCTCGGCGACGACTTCCTCGGCCGGCGTGGCCTCGCCTTTGGATCCATCGAGTCCACCGCCGAGGTCGTTCACGACGACCTTCGCGCCTTCGGCGGCGAAGAGAAGGGCGTGCTCTCGTCCGATGCCGCGTCCAGCGCCAGTGATGATGGCGACGCGACCGTCCAGTGCTCCCATGGGCCCTCCTCGTAAAGGTGTGTCTTTCGAGTGTACCGACGAACGCCGTTCTAGAGGGATTGACCTCGCCGCCAGAAGTACGGGGGTCGAGCGTGCGCGTGGTAGTGATCGGGGATGTTTCTCATGTGATCGTCGATCGTCCACGGGGTCGACGCGAACTCCTCATTCGCGACCACGGTCAGCGCGTCGTGAAGATGGCGCTTCACTTCATCGGCCGGAACGGCGTCGTGCACCCGCCATACGACCATCGGCACGAGGCAGATCTCGCAGTCGCCGATCCAGCACGTCTCATCTTCGAAGTACCGCTTGGTGACGACAGCGGCCGCGCAGAGCTCGCAGCCCGTGCTCATTGAACGGTCAGGGTCACGGTGGATTTGTAGGGCACCTTCGTACCGGCGCTGGGACTCTCCGAGACGACTTTCGTCCATTTCGTCGAGTTCGAGTTTGGTCCGACCGTCTTGTAGTAGAGCGTGGCCTTTTTGAACGCCGCCATCACCTGCGCCTGGTTGTCGCCCACCACGTTCGGTACGGCCCGCGGAGCCTGCCCGGCGAGCGTCGTCGTGGTCGTGGGCGTGCCCGACGTCGTCGTGGTCGTCGCCGGCGGCGTCGTCGTCGTGGTCGTGGTCGTGGTCGAGGCCGCCGGTCCCTTGGAGACGGACAGCACCACCAAGGCGTGCAGGGGCACGGCGATCGGATTCTGACCCTTGTTGTAGAGCACCCGCGCGACGCCGTTGATCGGCACCGTCGGCGAGAAGATGGCGGCCGTCGCGGGGCACGTCGCTCGTACGTGCAGCCCGGCGAGCTGCGCGGTCGCCGCGGCGCAGGACTTACCCACCAAGTCCGTCGGCATCGTGACGAGCACGGGACCCTTCGAGACACTCGCCGTGATGGTGGTGCCGGACTTCGCCGACGTCCCCCCGGCGGGTGACTGCGAGACGATGCTGCCGACGGGGATCGTCGCGGAGAACACGTGTTGCGTGACACTCAGCGTGTAACCGTCGTTCTTCAACACCGTTGACTCTTGGGCGACGGTGTGTCCCACCAGGTTCGGTACGAGGTGACTCTTCGTGAACAGTCCGGACTTCCAGGCTGCGCCCACGCCAATGGCGACGACCAGCACGACGAGCGCCGCGATGATCAGTCCCCAGCGACGCGGATCACGCGGCATGTCGTACTGACCTCGGTCGAAGCGCGGGGTGCGACCGACCGGACCGCGCGGCGCTCCGGGCGCGCCGATACCGACCGTGGGACGCGCTCGAGGCACTCGCGTGAAGCCACCCACCGTCGAGGGCGTCGATCCCACGATTTGATCCGCGGACGGCGCTTGGAAGCCGATGGAGCTGCGGAGTTCTTGTGGCGCGAACTGCGCGAGCAGCGGGAGTTCCTGTGACCCCGGGCGCACCACGAGGGGTGCCGCGTCGGTGACGGCGGCGCCGAGTCGAGACGAGAACTGTTCGGCGTCCAGGCGAAGTCGCGGATCGGGCACGGCCGCTTGGGCGAGCACCATGTCGAGGGAGCCGAGTTCCAGCCGAACGGGAAGTGGCGTGTCAAGACGGGCGCGCAGGATGGCTTCGGGCGTCGTGCCTTCGTACGCCGCGCTGCCGGTGATGGCCTCGAAGAGAATCAACGCGAGGGCGTAGACGTCACTCTCGGAGGTGGCGGGCTCGCCAATTGCCTGTTCGGGAGAGAGATACCGAGCGTCGTCCAGCGTCATGCGCTCGCGGTAGTTGGTCGCGAGACCCGCGAGGGCGACGTCGCTCACGCGCACTTGGCCCTCGGCGTCGAAGAGGAGTTTTGACGGCGAGAGTGACCCGAGGACGAATCCCTGCTCGTGGAGGTACGCGAGCGCGCCCGCGACGTCACGACCGAGTCGAGCCCCGTCGTCGATGGTGAATCGCCGTCCGGCGCTCAAGACGTCCTCCAGCGACCCCCCGCTCAGGTACTCACTGATCATGAAGATCGCCCCGGACTCCTGGCCACCGTCGAAGACGCGCGCGATGTGCGGGTGACTGAGGGTCGCGGCGCGGATGATGTGGTCGCGGAACGCGCGACGGATCTCCTCGTGTGACGCGAGGTCGGCGAGGAGGACCTTCACCACGACGCGTCGATGCAGCGACAGGTCCTCGGCGACGTAGACCTCGGCGGTCTGACCTACGCCGAGCAGTTCACGAATTCGGTAGCGTCCGGCGAGCGTGTAGTCGGGTGAGAAGGTAGGCGCCATCGGCTAAACCATAGTAAGGAAGTCCTAGGAGGGTGTGTCCTTCCATCCGCCGGTCGCGAGGAGCGTTTCGAACTCGTCCGCGCCCACCATGGGGATACCCAACTCCTCGGCCTTGGTGAGCTTGGACGCGCCGGGCGACTCGCCCACGACCACGCAGTAGGTCTTCTTCGATACGGAGCCCGGCGACGTCCCGCCGCGAGCGATAATCGCCGCCTCCGCTTCGTCGCGCGAGTAGCCCGCGACGGAACCCGTGACGACGACCGCCCTGCCGGCCAGGGTCGCTTCCAAGGTGCTGGTCGCGCCCGGTTCGTTGAGCGACAGCCCCGACTCGGTCAAGCGCGCGAGCCGGTCTCGATTCTCGTCCTCACGAAAGTACTGGTACACGGACTGGGCGATGACCGGCCCCACGCCGTCGATCCCTTCGAGCTCTTCGAGTGGCGCTCCGGCCAAGGCGTCGAGCTGGTGAAAGTGCTTCGCGAGTTCGCGCGCGGCAACCGGTCCCACGTGCCGTACGCCTAATCCGACCAGGACGCGACTGAGCGGCATCGACTTGGCGTCATCGATGGCGCGAACGAGCGACGTCGCGGAGAGTTGGCCGAACCCTTCGAGACCGGCGAGGTCCTCTACGCGCAGGGAGAAGAGGTCGGCCACGTCACTGATGAGCCGCTCACCGAGGAGTTGGGCGACGCGCTGCTCCCCGAGACCTTCGATGTCGAGCGCGCCGCGCGACGCGAAGTGCACGATCTGTTCGAGCAATTGCGCGGGGCACGTGGGGTTGACGCAGTAGGTGTCGGACTCCGCGCCCCGTCGAACAAGCGGCTGGCCACACTCGGGGCACGACGCGGGAAAACTCCATTTCTTCGCGCGTCGCTTGCCAGGTTCGCTGACGGCGCCGACAACCTCGGGGATGACGTCGCCGGCCTTTCGCACGATGACGAGGTCGCCAGGGCGCACGTCCTTCGCGACCACTTGGTCTTGATTGTGCAGCGTCGCCATCGAGACCGTCGATCCCGCGACGACGACTGGCTCTAACACCGCGTACGGCGTCGCGCGTCCGGTTCGACCGATGGACACTTCGATGGCGAGGAGGCGGGTCGTGCGTTCTTCTGGCGGAAGCTTTCTCGCGATCGCCCAGCGCGGGGCGCGGCTCGTGAACCCCAACCTCTCACGTTCCGCGAGATCGTCGACCTTGATCACGACCCCGTCGATGTCGTAGCGAAGGTCGTGACGATGTTCTTCGAACCAGTCGCTTCGACGGATCATCGCCTCGACGCCCACTTCCTCCTTCGACTCCTGCGCGGTGAGGAAACCCCACGCCGCGACTTGACGAATCGTCTCGCTGTAGTACGTGAACGACAACGTGTTGTCGAGGTCGACGAGTTGGTAGGCGAGAAACGACAGCGGTCGCTTCGCCGTCGCGGCGGGGTCCTTCTGGCGCAGGCTGCCCGCGGCGGCGTTTCGAGGATTGGCGAACTCCTTGGCGCCGATCGCCACCTGTTGGCGATTCATCTCTTCGAAGTCAGCACGGGCGAGGAAGACCTCCCCGCGCACTTCCACGCGGCCACGAGGCCCCTTCGTCAACGTGCGCGGCACGTTGCGGATCGTCTTCACGTTCTCGGTGACGTCCTCGCCCACACGACCGTCACCGCGCGTCGCCGCTTGGGTCAAGACTCCATTGTCGTACGTGATCGACATCGCCAATCCGTCGATCTTCGGCTCGACCACGAAGCGCAACGTCTCGGGATCCGCCTGCAGCGTCTTCACGACCCGCGCGCCCCACTGACGCAGTTCGTCGACGTCGAAGACGTTGTCGAGGCTCAGCATCGTCTCGTGGTGCACCACCGGCGAGAAGAGGTTGGTCGCGGGAGCGCCAACCTTGGTCGACACGGAGTCTTCGTCTCGAAGTTCGGGGTGCTCAGCTTCTAGAGCGCGGAGCTCTCTCGTAAGCGCGTCGTAGTCAGCGTCGGGAATGTTCGGCGCGTCGTCGATGAAGTACGCCTCGTTGTGGCGAGCGATCTCCTCGCGCAGCCACGCGACGCGCTCAGCGGGCGTCACGTGTTCGTGACGATCGCCGCGCCTTCTACGATCGTGGGGTCATCGACGGAGTAGAGAACGACGCTCTGGCCGGCGGCGACGGGTCGCGTCGGCTCGTGGAGTTCGAGCCACCATCGTTCGTCGTGGTGAAGCGTCGCGCGCTGCACCCGTCCGTGCGCGCTGCACTGCGCCAGTACGGCGTGTCCGTCAGTCAAGGTACCGTGCGCGAATGACAACGAGGACTCGTCAAGGTTGAGTGACGATACGAGGATCTCCTCGAGTCGTCCGACCTCGACGCGCTTCGCCACGAGGTCCACGCGCGACACGTAACGCTTCTCGCCGTCGCGCCCCGGCAGGACACCGCGGCGCTGGCCGACCGTCATCAGTTCGGCGGCGTGACTGACCCCGAGCTCCTCGTGCGTGACGACGTCGACGATGGTCGCCGACGTGAGCGTCGCGCGTTGGCGCAAGAACACCTCACGGCCCTTGGAGGCCTCGATGAAACAGACGTCCTGACTATCGGGCTTGTCCCAGGTGCGAAGTCCCAGTCGCTCCGCGTGCGCGCGCACGTCCGCCTTCTTCAGGTGGCCGATGGGCAACAACAGCATGGAGAGCTGTTCTTCGCGGAGATACCCAAGTACGTAACTCTGGTCTTTTTGGTCGTCGGCCCCGCGCACGAGAAAGTGCGACGGTCCACGGCGAGTGACCTGGGCGTGGTGGCCAGTGGCGACGGCGTCGAATCCCAAGCGCAGTGCTCGCTCGAACAGGAGGTCGAACTTGATATGGCGGTTGCACTCGATGCACGGGTTTGGCGAGGCGCCGGCGAGGTGCCCCTCGACGAAGGGCGTCACGACGTGACGCTCGAACTCTTCGCTGTAGTTGAAGACGTGATGGTCAATGCCAAGGGTCTGCGCGACACGACGCGCGTCGTCGACGTCCGCCACCGAACAGCACCCCGAGTCCGAGACGCCGCCCCAGAGCTTCAAGGTGGCACCCACCACCTCGTGACCCTGTTCGATCAAGAGTCCGGCGGCCACCGACGAATCAACGCCACCACTCATCGCTACGAGGACTTTCACCCTCCTAGTCTGTCAGGCGAGACGACGCCTACGCCTCAGACCGTAACCGATAGACCACCGTGGAAAGGATTCCGATGAGTGCGTCGACGTCGTCGGCGGTCGTTTCGGCACCCATCGAGAATCTGACCGATCCCCGAGCGCGCTCCGGCGAGACACCCATAGCTTCGAGGACGTGGCTCTGGGTCGCGGCGCCACTCGAACAGCTCGCCGCGGCGGAGGCGCACACGCCCTCCTGATCCAACAGAAAGAGCAGCTCGTCACTCGCGAGACCGTCGAAGGTCACGTGCACGGTACCGGGAACCCGGGTCGCGCCGGGCGCCGTGATCGCGCAGCCGGGCAGGAAGCTCAGGGCCGCGGTCAGCTTGTGCTGGTAGTCGAGCACCCGGTCGGTCACGTCTTCGAGCTCGTCTTTCGCTACGCGAAGCGCGGCCGCGAGACCGACGACCGCCGCGACGTCGACGGTGCCGCCGCGACGCCCACGTTCTTGTCCCCCGCCGGGCGTCACCGCGTCGAGGCCGATCTCACCACGGAGCACGAGGGCGCCGGCGTTGACCGGGCCGCCGAGTTTGTGCGCGCAGATCGAAATCATGTCCGAGGTCGCCGTGATCGTCGGCAGACTCAACCACGGCGCGGCCGCGACCGCGTCGGTGTGCGTCGTCACGCCACCGGCGATGACGGTCTTCGCGAGGGCGTTCACGCCGTCGAGTGGTTGGCGTATCCCCGTCTCGTTGTTCACCGCCATGACACTGACCATGGCCGTCGCGTCACTCAAGACGCCGTGGAGTGAATCGAGGTCGACGACGCCCTCTTCGTCGACGTCGACGTAGCGCACGCTCACGTCGTCGTGAGCACGCGCCATCATCTCGGCCGCGTCGGAGACGGCGTGGTGCTCGATCTTAGAGATCACGATCTCCGAGTGCTCGTGAGTCCGACGGTGGTGGTTCGTCACGCCCACGATCGCCAGGTGACACGACTCGGTCCCACCCGCGGTGAAGATCACCCCGCCGGGTTTCGCGCCGACGAAGTCCGCGACGACGTCGCGCGCCTCTTCGACGGCCTTTCGGGCTTCACGCGCGGCGCGGTGACTTCCCGACGGGTTCCCGACGACACCACGTTGCCACGGCGCCATCGCGTCGGTGACTTCGTCGCGACGCGGAGCTGACGCGGCGTGATCGAAGTAGTACTGCTTGGTCATGCCACGAAGAAGGACTTCTGGTTCGTGAACTCACGCGCACCGAACGCCGAGAGCTCACGTCCGAAGCCGGACTGCTTGGTACCGCCAAAGGGCAACTCGTTCATCGACGCCACGATGGCGTTCGCGAAGACCGTACCCACGTCGAGACCGGCGATCGCTTCGTCGATCTCGTTCGGGTCCGTCGCCCACACTGCGCCACCGAGACCCCACGGCGTGTCGTTGGCGATTCGAATGGCGTCGGCGAGGTCGTCCGCCACGAGCACCACGGCGACGGGTCCGAAGAGCTCTTCGCAACCCGCTCGAGAGTCGCGCGGCACGTTGGTGAGCACGGTCGCCGGGTAGTACCAACCCGTCTGGTCGGGCACGAAGCCACCGGCCAACGCGGTCGCGCCCTTCTCGAGTGAGGAGGCGACCTGCGCCGCGAGTTCGTCGCGTTGGCCCTTCGAGACGAGTGGTCCGAGTTCGGTCGCGGGGTCCATCGGGTCACCCATACGAACCGCACTCATCGCCGCCGCGTAGAGCTCGAGGAACTCATCTGCCCTCTCGCGCACGACGATGAAACGCTTCGAGGCGATGCACGCTTGCCCGTTGTTCTGAATTCTCGCCGTGACCGCCATGGGTACCGTGCGGGCCATGTCCGCCGAGCTCGCCACGATGAAGGGGTCGGATCCGCCGAGTTCGAGGACGCACTTCTTCAAGTGCTTGCCGGCCAGTTCGCCCACCGAGCGACCGGCGCGGTCCGAACCCGTGAGCGACACCGCGACGACGCGGTCGTCGCCGATGATGTCCGCGACTGCGTCGTGACCGACGAAGGTCGTGCTGAGGACACCGCGCGTGAAGCCCGCGCGAATGAAGAGGTCCTCGAGGTAACTGGCGCACCCCGGGAGGTTCGAGGCGTGCTTGAAGACCACCACGTTGCCGGCCATGATCGTCGGTACGGCCTGGCGGACGACCTGCCACAACGGGAAGTTCCACGGCATCACCGAGAAGATCACGCCGATGGGGTCGAATCGGACACCGCTTCGCGATCCGATGGTGGGCAAGTTCTCTTCGCGCAACATCGCCTCGGCGTGC
>DASZIH010000041.1:0-12038 GCA_035949355.1 Acidimicrobiales bacterium | reverse complement strand
CGCTTCGACGCCACCGAGGTAGCGAACGTCGTCGTCGTTGACGTAGACGTTGAGGAATCGGTGCAGGGTCCCGTCCTCATTGAGGAGCTGGCCCTTGATGGCGGGGTACGTCGTGGTGAGCTTGAGGAGCACTTCGCCCACGGTGGAACCTTCGACCGCGATGACGCTCTCGCCGCCCATGGCAGGACGAAGCACGGTGGGGATTCGCAGCACAGCCGCCATAACGCCTCTTTCGACTTTCCAGGCCAATACCTGACCTGCTGAGTCAACATTATCTGCTTTCCGCGACGTTGTGCCCAAAAATTGACCGCGTCGCGTTCAGTTAAGAAAGTTCACAGGTTCCTCAGTAACCGTCGCCTCGACGACTCGGTAACTGAGTATCTCGGTCGGCACGTCACGCAGAGAGACGATCACGTAGTGCCATGACGGGTCGGGCGCCTGACGGACGTCAGTGGGACTCGGGTACGCGTCGCTGTGGGTATGCGAGTGAAAGACCCCGATCACGTCAATGCCCTCGTCGTCAGCGCGCCGATAGGCACGCAGCAACACCTTGGGATCGATCTCGTAAACCTTGGCGGAGTCCGCCACGTTCGCACTCGCGACAACTTCTCGCACGACGCCGTCGACGTCGCCAAGGAGAAGCCCGCATCCCTCGTTGGGTAGTGCACGGATGCACGTCGCCACTATGGCGTCTCGTTGGACCGAATTGAGAGTGAGCACGTGGTTACGCTAGTCAACCGCCGTCGAGTACTCGCCCACTCTTCAGTACGCTTGCTACGTGGCAAGAGCGAAGCAAATACAAGAGCGACGCGCAAAGAAGCGAGATGAGATTGGCGGTGACCGCGTCGTCGCCACCAATCGACGCGCCCGTCACGATTTTGAGATCCTGGACACACTCGAATGCGGCCTTGTGCTCACGGGATCTGAGGTGAAGTCACTTCGTGAGGGAACGGCCCAGATCGCCGAGAGTTACGTTCGGGTGGACAATGACGAGCTCTGGGTCTTTCAGATGCACGTTCCGCCTTGGAAGTTCGCCGTGGGTTTCGGTAGCCACGACCCCGATCGAAAGAGAAAACTGCTCGCCCACCGCAAAGAGATCGTCAAATGGGAGCACGAGATGAATACCCAGTCACTCACGATCGTCCCCTTGAAGCTGTACTTCAAAGAAGGTCGCGCCAAGATAGAGATCGCGTTGGCGAAGGGCCGCAAACAGCAAGATCGCCGTCAAGCCCTCGCGAAACGAGACGCTGAGCGTGATATGGCGAGAGCCGCGCGCAACATGGAGAAGTTTGGGTAGGAAGTCGTCCACAGGCACGTGAGCGGGGCCGTCAAGAGGCGACGGGCGGTATGCTCTTCATGCAATCAATTTGGTTGCAGTGTGACGAGGGGATGAATTGGTTTCGACTTCAGACGTCGAAGTGAAAGAAGCGAGCCGTGGTTTCCGGAACCACGTTAAAGAGCCGGAAAAAATAAATAAACGCCAAGCCTCAGCTTGCGCTTGCTGCTTAGGTAGCAACGTCCGCCTAGACCCAGCCCTGCGGTTTAGTAAACGGACGTCATAAAGTAGGGCTTACCAACAAGGTTCGTTAGTGACCTCGTCGGGACAATTCAGCTAACTAAGGAACGCCACCGGCGCTGACAACAGTGACGCTCCCGACAATCTCCTGTTAGCTGCGCTCGGAGAATGTTCACCAAGAAGCTGGAGCACGAGGGTTCGAATCCCTCCATCTCCACGGATGTTCAGGGTTTACCTTGGCCGTTGGTGGAGATGAATTTCATTTCCATTCCGTCGTACCGATGACCAGATCCTTAACCGATGGAGTCGAGTACCGCGAGTTCCTCTTCGGAGAAGCGCAACCCGCCCGCCGCGACGTTCTCTTCAAGGTGCGCGAGGCGGCCCGTTCCAGGAATCGCCAACACGTGCGAACCTTGAAGCAAGGTCCAAGCCAAACGGACCTGCGCGGGCGTCACGCCACGTGCCTCAGCAATCGCAACCAACTCTTCGCGTTCGGTCGAAGGCGCACCAGACGCCTGGCTTGATCCAGAGATCGCAAAGAAGGGCACGAACGCGATCCCCCGCTCGCCACAGATCCGGAGTAACTCATCGTTCTCACGTCGCTGATCGATGCCGTAGCGATTCTGTACGCAGACGACGGGCGCGATGGATCTGGCTTCGTCGAGTTGCTCGAGCGTCACTTCAGAGACGCCGAGGTTTCGAATGAGTCCAGCCGATCGAAGATCCGCGAGCGCACCGAAATGCTCCGCGACTGACTCCTTGTCCTGGACGCGCAAGTTCACGACGTCGAGTTGTTCGAGCCCGAGCTGGCGGATGTTCTCTTCCACTTGTCCGCGTAACTGCTCCGGCGTCGCTCGAGGCGTCCACTGACCCCACGGATCACGCCCGGGACCGACCTTTGTCGTGATGACCAAGTCCTCCGGGTAGGGCGCGAGCGCACGATTGATCAGCTCATTCGCCGATCGAAGGGGCGTGAAATAGAAAGCGGCAGTATCGACGTGGTTCACGCCTAGCTCGACGGCACGGCGAAGTACCGCGATCGATTGGGCGCGGTCGTTCGAAGCGCCTCCGGAGAATGGTGCGCCGCTCGCAAGTCGCATCGCGCCGAAGCCGATTCGGTTCACGGTCACGTCGCCTAATTCCCAGGACCCGGCAGCAGCAGCGGGCAGTTCTCGAGTGTTCATGGTCAGAGCCTTTCGTTGAGAAGTCGCTATTCCTTCGGACGGCGGAGAGCTCATCGCCGCAATCGTCAACTACTCACCGCGCAAGAACGTTCTACGACGACGCCGTTCGCGTCGCGACGAAGACCGGAATCGTCCGACTCGTCTTCGTTTGATAGTCGGCGTAGTCAGGGTAAGCAGCCACCGCCCTCTCCCACCACAGCGCGCGTTCGTCACCTTCAACGACGCGAGCCGTGAAGTCGAAGGGCGTCGGCCCGTCTTGGATGGCGAGTGCCGAGGGGTCATCAATCAAGTTGAAGTACCACGAGGGGTTGGTCGGTGCGCCGCCCTGGGACGCGACGAGCGCGTACTCGCCGTCGTGTTCGACGCGCATCAGCGCGAACTTTCGAATCTTTCGACTCTTGTTTCCCCGCGTCGTCACGATGATCACCGGCAGGCCGGAGTCGCGAAGTGTGTTCGCTCGCTCGCCCCCACTGGCTTCGTACTCAGCAACCTGATCCCTCACCCACTGCCACGCGCTGGGTTCGTATTCGCCTTCGAGTGCCATGAGGCCACTGTACCGCCACGTCAGAATCTCGCAACGCCCGAACCGGCGACTACGGAGCCGCGACGATGACGTCACTCCCCTCTCGGTGCACACGCCACCCTCGCCAGTCGACTGACTCGATCGCGTCGAGGCCCTCGGTCAACACGTAGCGCGCGAGGATCCCCTTGACGGCCTTGGCGTCGTGTCCCACCGCACGTTGTTCATCATTCGCTACGAAATGGACGTGCACGACGTGGTGAGTCTGCGCAAGCGAGTGAAAATCCACGCTCGCCGCGTGCTCTTGGGGCAAGAAGTTGACAATCGTGTCGTTCTTCGCGCGCTCAACCAGCAGCGGCGTCACGATTGGTCGCCAGAACTGGGCCAACGAAGGCAACGGTTTCAGTCGGACGTTCATTCGCAGTCGGTAGTCGGCGATCGAATCTTCACACGACAGGAGTCCGTACAGCCCCGATGGGATGAGCACCCGTCGTCGCTGTCCCGGCGTGAGCGTGGAGGGTTCCAAATGGTTCCAGACGATGCCTTCGTAACGTCGCCACGCGGGCGCCACCAGCGCTCGTCCCAACACGACGTCGTTCGTCGCTCCGACCGCGCGTTCGAGAAGTTCGCCTTTCGCGTTGAAGGTAATCTCGAGCTCGCGAGTCGTGGCCCGTGCCACGAAGTTCCGTAAGGCATCAAGCACTTGGCGGCGTGGCTCGTCCAGCACTACGTCGTAGACGCCCTCTTTACTGCGCTGACGACCGCCTCGTGACTTACCTAGCGACGGGGGGATCAACACCAGGAGTCGTTTCGTCACGACTCCCCACCGTACTGGTCGCCACGTTACGCCGCGGTCAACTTCTCTTTCGTGAGACCGAAGGATCGAAGAAAGTTTCGAACTCGCACCACTTGGTCTTCGGTCAGCTCGCGCGTGCGCGTTGATCCGAAGGAGACAGTTTCGCCTTCCACCGTTACGGCCCAATTACCGCGATGGGTCTCGTGGACCTCACCGAAACGTGCGAGCAATGAACACACGTCGTGCCACTGAATATTGTGATTCAGCGGGTGACAAAACAGCTTCTGGGCGGTAACGCGGTGGTGATGATCCAACTTGATCGACATTCTCAACCCCCTCAGCGGGAAACGAGATTTTCGTTCTGGCCTTTACTATCCACCCTTTACGAAGGGCTGTCAAGGCTCGCGACGAGCTCGACGTGTTCGGTCATCGGGAAGAGGTCAAAGATTCGCAACGCTTGCAGGGAAAACCCGTTACCTAAGAAAATCTTAAGGTCGCGCGCGAAGGTCGCCGCGTCGCACGAGACGTACACGAGTCGTCGGGGACGACGACGGACCAGACTCTCGGCTACGCCCTTCGCGAGCCCCTGGCGCGGTGGGTCCAGCACGACGACCGATCCTTCGCGCACGGTGTCGTTCACCGAGCGTGGCGTGACCGACCACTCTCGGACCTTCAACTGCTTGAGTCCGGTGGCGTTCGTGCGCGCGTCGCGTACCGCGTAGGACGACGATTCGACCGCGGTCACGCGACCACCCCGTCCGACAGCCTTCGCCAGCGGGACCGCGAAGAGTCCAACACCGCTGAAGAGATCGACCACGTCGTCTCCCGCGGCGACGTCAGCGAACTCCAACACCGAATCGAGAAGCACGCTCGGCGCGTCACGGTGTGACTGCCAGAACGAAAGCGGACCCACGGAGAACACGTGACCGCGCACCGCGACACGTGAATGCGTCGAAGGCTCGAGCGGCGCGCCGGTCAGTGAACGAAGTTCGAAGTTGGTGCCACGCTCACTCTCACGTCGAGCCACGACGAAGGGCTCGCCGGTGCCGATCGCACGGAGCTCGACTTCGCTGATGCCGCGCCACGTGGACTGAAGCGCTGACTCGAACGCCTCATTGGCGATCCAACACGCGTCAATAGGGACAAGGTCGTGGGATCGGGCAGCACGTAAGCACAGGCGCCCTTCCTCGTCGACGGCGCAGCGAAGTCTCGTCCGTGAGCCCTTCACTTCTCCGGGCGCGGGCGTCACCTCAACGTTCATCTCTACACCGGCGATTCGTTTGAGATGCTCAGCGACGAGTGACGCCTTCCACGAGCGCTGCGCGTCGGGCGACGCGTGCTGCAAGTCACAGCCACCGCATCCTCCCGGGTGCGCGTACGGACACGGGGCTTTCACACGTTGAGGACTCGCGTCGAGTATCTCAATGGCGTCGCCTCGGTAGAAACTCGACGTTGACTCGTTCACCGTGACGCGGACCAATTCTCCGGGCAGGGAGTGACGCACGAAGATAACCCGCCCGTCGTCGGCTCGACCCACGCCGCCACCCGTGGCTGCGCGATCAATCCTCACCGTCATTGCCTCGTCGATCGAGCGCACACTCACGACCGTCGCCTAGCCAACACGACGTAAGAACAGATCGACGAGTTCTTGGGCTCGAACGCGCGCTGCTGGTGTCTCACGCGCGGTCTCACTCAACAACGTCGCCACGTCGAGTCCGAGATCTCTCGTCTCCTCCTCGTCGGCGGCGAGCCACTCCTTCAGTTGCCCGTCGTCGATCTCGGGATGGAACTGCACGCCGACGTTGGGGCCGATCGCGAAGGCCTGCACCGCACGTGGCGAGGTCGCCCACAGTTCGGCCGAGGCGGGCAACGTGCAGTGGTCAAAGTGGAACTCGAACCACGGTCCTCGGGGAAGATCGACGCCCTTGACGACGTCGATCTCGAACCAACCGATCTCACCGTCGGCGGCACGTCGGACGTCACCGCCGTAGTAGCGACAGAGCGCTTGGGCCCCGAAACAGATGCCCAGTATGGGCAGCGAGCGCGCCTCGGCTTCTCCGATGAGAGCCAGTTCTCGGTGGAACCACGCCGCCTCGACCTCTTGGTCGTACACCGCGCACTTCGAACCGAGGATGAACATCGCGTCGTAATCCTCGAGTGACGGCGTCGTGCTGGTCTCGTCCATCATGACGAGGTCGACCTCGTAGCCGCGCGCCTCAAAGGCCTCGCCCACGAGTCCCGGACGGTCTTCGAAGTGGTGACGGAGGGCAAGAACGCGCGACATGGTGCCTTCGACTCTAGTGAAGGTGCCCGCGACCACCTTCGCTCAGCCTCCTGGTACGGACCATCCCAGGGACTCGGCGACGTCCTTGCACGTCGGACAGATCGGGTACTTCTTCGGGTCTCGACCGGGAACCCAGACCTTGCCGCACAAAGCACGCACGGGCGTCGAATTGATCATCCCGTCGACGACGGAGTTCTCCAGCGCCACGAACTCTCCGTTTTTGGGGGTGTAGCCCTCCAGCACCAGGTGAGTGAATCGTTCGTGATCGCCGTCGTCGGTACGCGTCGTTGACTCGACGTCGACGTTGGTCTCCAACTGAACGCTCACGTCGAACAATTTACTCAGAACACGTAGTGTTTGTACGCGATGAAGCGTCGCCGCCGCCGTTCGCCCTCCACTCGCCCGCTCGGTCGCGTCGCGTCACACTTCACGCGTGAGGGCACGCCGAAGAATCCCTACCGCACCGAACGCGAAGCGCAGAGCGCCGCGCAACTCGCGTGGACGCTCAACGGGGCCGATCTCAACGCGTACCAATGTGACTACTGCCACCAGTGGCACGTCGGCAAGCGCTTTCGCGACGATTAGCGAAACTGTTGGAAAACGGGCAATATGGGGGGACTCAAAACGAAAGGTCTCCCCATGGCGGTCCAGGCGTACATCTTGATTCAGTCCGAAATTGGCTCAAGCGAAAAGGTAGTTCTCGCCACCCGCGCGGTACCTGGCGTGCTCGAGTCGTTCGAAGTGACGGGCCCTTACGACGTGATCGTTCGCTGCGAAGCCGAGAGCGTCGACGACCTCGGCAAGTTCATCGTGGGCGCTATCCAAAAAGTCCCCGGAATCACCCGCACCCTGACGTGCCCGGTCGTCAATATCTAACCAAAGGCACCCGCGGCGCCTAGCGTCGCGAGTCGACCCTCACTCACGCCCCACGCCAGGAGACCCGCGCGCGTGCCCGAACCGGGCGTTCGTGGCGGCGAGGTGACGCTGCCCGGCGTCTTCGAGAATCGTGGCGCCGGATTCGGCTGGGTCGCGCCATCCCCCGTGAAGACGTGGCGGGCGGTGTTGAATGGATGCGACGCCGCTTCAGTTGGGGAGAGAACCGGCGTCACGCACGCGTCGCGGTCAGTGAAGATATGTGCCCATTCGTCGCGGGTCTTCGTTCGAAAGATCGTCGAGAGACGCTCTTTCATCTCCGGCCACGTCGTTCGGTCCATCTGCGCGGGCAGTTCATCGGCGTTGAGCCCGAGGCCGAGAAGGAGCTCATCGTAGAACTTTGGTTCAATCGCACCCACCGCGACGTATCGATCGTCACTGGTCTCGTACACCTCGTAGAAGTGCGCGCCGCTGTCGAGGATGTTGACGCCGCGCTCTTCCTTCCAGTACCCGGCGTTGATGAAGGAGTGGGTCATCGCCATCATCGAGGCGGTGCCGTCGACCATCGAGGCGTCGACGACCTGGCCCTCGCCCGTGCGCTGCGCGGAGAAAACTGCCGCGAGGACGCCGAAGACCAAGAACAGCGCGCCACCGCCGAAGTCGCCGACGAGATTGAGCGCTGGGACCGGTCGCTCGCCCGCTCGGCCGAGGGGCCAGAGCGCTCCCGAGACCGCGACGTAGTTGATGTCGTGTCCCGCACGCACCGACAGCGGCCCCTCTTGCCCGTAGCCGGTCATCCGCCCGTACACGAGGCGCTCGTTGCGTCGCCAGACGTCCTCGGGGCCGAGACCGAGTCGCTCCGTCACGCCCGGGCGAAATCCTTCGATGAGGACGTCCGCCTGCTCGCAGAGTTCCAGCACGAGTTCGCGACCGGCGTCGTTCTTCAGGTCCAGTGCGACCGAAGGGCGTGAGCGAGTGAGGACGTCCCAGGTGGTTGACGGCTCCGCCTCGTGGTCACCTCGTTCGAGGCGCAACACGTCGGCGCCGAGGTCCGCGAGCAACATGCAGGCGTAGGGACTCGCGCCGATACCGGCCAACTCGAGGACCTTCAGTCCCGTCAGTGGTCCGCTCACAGGGTCAGTGTACGTGAGCGAGTCTTGGCGCTCGTGTCTAATCCCACCAGAGATCGCGGCCGAGAACGCCACGAGCGATGAGGCCGAGTTGGATCTGGCTGGTGCCTTCGACGATCGTGAGCTGTCGAGCGTCTCGGTAATACTGCTCCGTCGGGTGGTCCTCCATATACCCGGCTGCGCCGAGTAACTGCACCGCGAGACCCGAGGCCTTTACGGCGACCTCGGTGGCGTGGTACTTGGCCATCGACAGCATGGGTACGTACTCCTTCGTGAACTTTCCCTGATCGGCGAGCCACGCCGCGCGGTAGGTCAAGAGGCGCGCCGCTTCGATCTCCGTGGCGCACTTCGCGATCTCCCATTGGATCCCTTGGAACTCAGCGACGGTCTTACCGAAGGCCTCACGTTCCTTCACGTAGTTCGTCGCGTACATGAGGGCCCCTTCCGCGAGACCGAGACCGCGAGCCGCGACAATGGGCCGCATTGCGTTGAGAGACTCCATCGCGATGGCGAAGCCGCCGCCGATCACCTGACGAGGGCCGACGTGGACGTCGTTGAAGACAATCTCCGCCGTGTCGATGCCCTTCACGCCCATCTTCTTGTCGACGCGCGGCCTCGACACGCCCGGCGTGTCGGCGTCGACGATGAAACCCCAGATGTTCGTGTGGTTGCGTACGGTCGGATCGCCGATCTTCGCGAAGACGACGAACCAATCGGCCTGCATCCCGCCCGAGATCCAACACTTGGTCCCGTTGATGACGAAGCCGCCCTCCACGTCGGGGTCTTCGGTCGCGCGCGATCTCATGCCCGCGACGTCGGAGCCGGCGCCTGGCTCCGAGAGACAGAACGCCGAGCGCTTCGATCCGTTCGCGATCCCCGGAAGGTAACGCTGCTTTTGCTCCTCGTTGCCCGCGATCATGATCGGGCCAGTCGGTAGGCGTGTCAGCAACAACATGAGACCCAGTACGTTCGAGTACTTGGTCACCTCTTCAATCGCCAAGGTCAGTCCCATGATGCCCGCGCCCGATCCCCCGTACGCCTCGGGGATGCTGAGACCCAAAAGATCGGCCTTACGGAACTCTTCGAAGATGTCCTGGGGATAGGTGCCCGACGAGTCAATTTCTCTCGCACGCGGAAGGATCTTCTCCTGCGCGAGCTTGCGCACGCTGAGTTGAAGTTCTCGCAGTTCGCTTGAGAGTTCGAAGTCCATAACCAGCAAGTTACTCCCTGCACCCATACGTACTTGGGCCGATGAGATCACCTCGATCGCCACAGATTCTCGAGCCGCAACGTCATTCCAGATATTGTGCGCGAGGTCGATTCGAGGAACCTTGGCGCAACGCCTATGACAGAATCCCTTCATGAAACGCGCGCCACTGAACCACTCGCAACGGATCGTCGCCGTAGTGGGCGCCGGTCTCGCCCTCTACTTCTTCGGCGCGTGGGCGATGACGTGGGGCTTGCGAGGCTTCACCGGCTGGACCGGTTACGCACCACTCAACAACACGAGTTCGTCTACTTTCACCACTTCGACGCAGTATCTCGGCCCGGGCCTGCATCCCTGGGTCCGGCTGGTCATCTGGCTCATCCTCACGGCCGTGTGGACCGGGTTCGCTCTCGTCGTGCTTCGCAGCCGGACGCTCGCCGTCGACCGACCAGATTTCGAGAAGTGACGGCACGACGTTCGTTCGCCTCACCCGTGACGACGCGTCGTTTCTTCGTCCCTCGCGTCACGTATTGACTCGGAGAAGTAGTCGCTCTCTCTACTAACCGACCTTGCTCGACCACGTGCGATCAATAATCGTCGAGGCCCTCGCTATCTGCGCCGTCGTCGGGAACAGTGGTTTCGACGTCGCGGGCAACTTTGGCAACGTCGCCAACGACGCCTTGTCGGCGGTGCCGTGTGCTTGCATGAACGCCAACTCTGACGGTCGAACCCCGCCCTTGAGAAAGAGGTTCTGACCCGCCATCGAGTAGAGATACTCCTCCCAGAGGCGCGCCGCGGCGGGATGGGGCGCAAACCTGCTGATGGCTTGTGAGTTGAACTCACCGACGACGGCGTCACTCGGTATGACGACCTTCCAGCCGTTCTGGGTAATGCCACTCACCTGGAGGTCGTCCCACCAGATGATGACGTTCGTTGTACCGTTCTGCGCCGTCGTCGCGTCGGCGATCGTATTCACGAACGTGCCGTTCTTTTTCAGCGCGGCGAAGTACGTGACACCAGGCGCCACGTCGTTCAACGTCCCACCGTTCGCTACGGAGGCTGCCTGTACCGCCGCGAGTGCCCCGTTCGAGGTCAACGGACTGTTGTTGATGCCGATCTTGTAGCCGCTGGTCGCCGTCGCGGCCAACAGTGACTTGAACGACGTCGGACAGACCGAGAGGACGGTCGTGTCGCAGCCGATCGCCACGTAGCCGCCGTAGTCGTCGAACCAGTAACCCTTTGGATCCTTCAATTGCGCCGGGATCTCCTTCCACGTCGTCACCCTGAAGCGGGTCAACAGTCCGCGCTTCTTCGCCGTGATGGCGTACTTCGTGCTCACGTCGATGACGTCGGGGCCGTCCCCGCGACCCTTGCCCCTCTTGATCGCCGCGATCTCCTGCGCGCTCGTACCGGCCGGGTTCACCGAGTTGACTTTGATCCCGTACTTCACCGTGAAATCCGACATAATCGTCCCGTAGTTCGCCCAGTTGTTCGGAAGCGCCACCACGTTGAGCGTCTTCTCCGCTTGCGCGGCCTTGACGAGCGCCGCCATGGTCGTCGCACCTTTCGTGGTGATCCTCGACACCCTCGCCCAGTTCACTTTTGTGGCGCCGCCGGCGAGAGGGATGCTGGCGACTCCTCCGGCCACCGCGCTCGAGACCATCGCTCCCGCCAAGAGCGCGGCCTTCATCGCTTTCAGTGCCATCGCACATCCTCTTCACGTTCGCGTCACTCACGAATCAATCGTGTCGTCTAATTATCTCATCGATCTTCACGTTTCACTGTGTCCCTTGAGGACGTTGCACATCCGTGGGCGCGAAGGTGCACGACGGTCACAGCCTCGAACGTGAGTTCTGCTC
Organism: Acidimicrobiales bacterium; assembly: GCA_035949355.1. Classification (GTDB taxonomy): domain Bacteria; phylum Actinomycetota; class Acidimicrobiia; order Acidimicrobiales; family RAAP-2; genus RAAP-2. The sequence goes on along the minus strand of DASZIH010000041.1, from coordinate 669 downwards.
GAGAATCGAACCCAATTGCGCCTTGTGTCAACATGGCGTGATGGCGACGTGGCGACGATCCGACGAAGTGGAAGCGCTCGCCACGTCGAATTTCGACGTCGTGGTCATTGGCGCGGGCATGACGGGCGCGGGCGTCGCGCTCGACGCCGCGTCACGAGGACTGCGAGTAGCTCTCATTGATAGCGGCGACGTCGCGTCGGGGACCAGTTCCAAGTCGTCAAAAATGGTGCACGGCGGACTTCGCTACCTCCAGCAGAAAGAGTTTCGCCTGGTGTACGAGAACCTTCGCGAGCGCCAGCGACTCCTCGCGAACGCCCCCTATCTCGTGCAGCCGCTTCCGTTTCTCATCCCGCTCTTCGGTTCGAACGGCGTCGCGTCCAAGGCGCTCGTCAAGGGCTACGCCACGGCGCTTCGGATCTACGACGTGAGCGGCGGTTGGAGAATCGGTCACCGGTACCGCAAGATCACGAAGGCGGAGACGCTCGCCCACCTTCCGACACTGCGCACCGACCGGCTCGTCGCCGGCTTTCTCTACTACGACGCCCGCGGGGACGACGCGCGCGTCGCGCTCACGCTCGCGAAGACCGCGGCCGTGACGTTTCACGCCCGCGTCGCAAACTACGTGCGCGCCGTCGACGTCACGAAGGACGCGAACGGTCGCGTCGACGG
>DASZIH010000040.1:0-1806 GCA_035949355.1 Acidimicrobiales bacterium | reverse complement strand
CCACGGCGAGGCGGCTCGGTGCTCGCTCCGATCGCCTTCACTTCGAAACGTTCTCGTTCTAGTCATGGTCAATCGCCGCGATGATCTCGCCCCCTTAAGGAGTCCGCGATGAAAAGAACTGGCCTCGTGCTGAGTGGTGCGCTTGTCGGCCTCGTCGGCCTCTTGGGCTACCGTGCTGCCACCCCCTCGCTCCCGGCGTTCGTCGTGTCGCCGAGCACCTCATCTGGATCGTCGACGACGGCTCCGCCCGCGACGACCACGACAACTGCAGCTCCTCCGCCTCAGAACTCCACGACGACCACCTCGCCCCCGAGGACGTCGACCACCACGCACGTCCCGACCACGACGGCGCCGCCGACGACCACCACACTTGCGCCACCGACCACCACCACGACGACGGCGCCGAGTGCTACACGGAGCGCCACCGGGGAATCGGTGAACTACATCTACGGCGTGCTGTCGGTGGAAGTGACGGCGTCCGGCTCCAAGATCTCCAAGGTAAAGATTGGCTCGATCAACGATGGAGGAAACTACCGGTCGGAGTCGATCGACCAAATGGCAATTCCCCAACTTGAACAGGAGACGCTCTCCGTCCAAAGCGCCAATATCCAAGCCGTCTCGGGAGCCAGCTACACCTCGGCCGGGTTTCGTCAGTCGCTGCAGTCGGCGCTCTCCAAGCTGGGCCTGTGAGTACTGTGACGGCGTCCACCGCGGGGCGTCACCTTTTCCACCGCGAGGTCGAGGTCATGGGCACCGTCGTCACGATTGATCTCTACGGTGACGAACACCTTGACGAGTGGAAACTTGCTCGAAGCGTCAACGCAGCCGAAGGCGTGCTACGCGAGGCCGACCATGTGTTCAGCACCTGGAAGCCCCATAGCCCGATCTCGCGACTCCGTCGCGGTGAGCTCACCATTGGCGACGTCCCCGCTGTCGTTCTCGATGTCTTAGAGGAGTGCCGCGCCGCGCGGCGCGCATCGCGAGGTTGGTTCGATCCGTGGTCGGTACCGGGCGGCGTCGATCCAACCGGACTCGTGAAGGGATGGGCGGCGCAGCGCGCGCTCGAGCCTCTTCGGGAAGAGGGTCTCATCGGAGCGCTCGTGAATGCGGCGGGCGACATCGCGAGCTTCGGCGGTCCCGTTGTTGGCGAGCCGTTCCGGGTCGGCGTCGTGCGGCCCGCCGACCCCACTCGGCTCGCCTGCGTCGTCGAATCACCCGGTGCCGTCGCGACGTCGGGAACCTATGAGCGCGGCAACCACCTCGTCAATCCCTTCACGGGGGACGCCACCGGAACTGCGTCGGCGACGGTGACTGGACCTGACCTCGGACTGGCCGACGCCCTTGCGACCGCGCTGGCGGTGGCTGGCCCCTCGGGACTTGAGTTCGTCAGCGCCATCAGGGGCTACGAGGGACTCATCATTGAAACCTCGGACACGTTCCACGCGACGGACGGATTTCCGATGGCGGAGTGCTTCCTCAAACGACGACCGTCATGACGACAACCCAATCGCCACCGACGGGCGTGCTTCGATCGTTGCTCTCAGCGATGCGACCGTTGCAGTGGGTAAAAAACTGCCTCATTGTGGTGGCACCGGCCGCTGCGGGCACCCTCACGCACGGCACGGTGCTGCGCCAGACACTGATCGCCTTTCTCGCCTTCTGCCTGATCTCCTCCGCCGTCTATCTGCTCAACGATGTTCGAGACCGTGAGGCTGATCGACGCCATCCGACGAAACGGTTCCGTGCCATCCCGTCGGGCCGTCTCTCGACGTCGACCGCCGTCGGGGCGGCCCTCGTCCTCTTCGT
>DASZIH010000039.1:0-27154 GCA_035949355.1 Acidimicrobiales bacterium | reverse complement strand
CGCTTCGAGCTGGATCTTTACTACTGCGACAACGTTCTTGGCCATGGCCGTTCTCCTGTTAGTTCTTTACAGCTTCGTGACCTGCGTGAAGTCGAGCTCCACGGGGGTCTCTCGTCCAAAGATGTCCACCAACACCTTGACCTTGAGTTGGTCTTCGTTGATCTCGGCGACGTGACCAGAGAAGGTCGCGAAGGGACCGGTCTTGATCTGCACCGTGTCGTTGACCTCGAACTCGTGGGTGGGCATGCGCCGCTTCGCGGTGGGCTGTTCCACGCCCTCGACGTGGGGGCGGATGATGTTGTCGACCTCGCGACGCGTCAGCGCCGTGGGCTTGGTCTTCTCCGCGCCGACGAATCCCGTCACGCCCGGCGTCGAGCCGATGACGTAGAAGATCTCGGGGTCGGGTTCGCAGCGGATCAAGAGGTAGCTCGGGAACATGCGCTTCGAGACCGTGACCTTCTTGCCGGACTTGAACTCCGTGACGTCCTCTTCGGGCAGGTAGATCTCGTAGATGGACTCGCTCAACTCGCGACTCTTCACGATGTTGTTCAGCGCGCCGATCACTTTTTGTTCGTGGCCCGCGAAGGTGTGCACGATGTACCAACGACCGGGACGGTCGTAGGCGCTCTCGACGATGGGCTCTTCGTCGTCGATGATCGTGACGTCGAGTATCTCTTCATCGATCGCGACGTCGGCGTCGGCTTCGAGGGGGGTTTCTAGATCACTCATGGGGGCCTACTTGACGAAGAGGAACGTGACGAATTTGGAGAATCCATATCCGAGTCCGAAGATTAGGGAGGTCATAAAGACCAGTACGAAGAAGACGATGGAGGTGTAGTTGATGACTTCCGGGCGAGTCGGCCACGAGACTTGGCGCATCTCCTCGCGGATCTGACGGAAGAACTCGCGCGGCGTCGCGCGGTCGTTGCGGCGTCGCTGAACGTCCTGCGCGGACGTGCGACGTGACGAAGCGGCGCCGTCGGCGCCCACCTGTCCCTGTCGCTGCATCATGCGCTTTTGTTCGCGATTCATCTCACGTCTCTCGTTCGTACTTCACTACATCGATCGAAAACCATCTTCGAGCAGGGCAGGAGGGACTCGAACCCCCAACCACCGGTTTTGGAGACCGGTGCTCTACCAATTGAGCCACTGCCCTATGAGGCCACGGTCCAAGAAAAAGGACGTGTCCCTAGGGACGTCAATCTTACCACCACCGCTTGGGAGTGCCCCTAGCGGGTCTCTTTGTGCAGCGTGTGCTTGCGCTCCCACTGACAGAACTTCTTCATTTCAATGCGCTCACGATCGTTGATCTTGTTCTTGGTCGTGATGTAGTTGCGTCGCTTGCAGTCCTCGCACGCCAGGGTCACCTGGATGCGCTTTTCGTTCTTAGCCATTCTTCTCTCCTTGGTACAGCCTGGGCCCTGCGTTGTGCCTGGTAGCGGCGGCGGGACTCGAACCCGCGACAACACGATTATGAGCCGTGTGCTCTGACCACCTGAGCTACGCCGCCTGGCGAGCCCTCTGTCGGGATTGAACCGACGACCCCTTCCTTACCATGGAAGTGCTCTACCACTGAGCTAAGAGGGCGTTTGCGAAAAAAGTCGCGAGGGAAAATTGTACTCCCTAAAAGCCTCATTTATCCAACCCACCGGCGGGTACCCTTGACCCGTATGAGAACGCGCCTGGTCGAAGTGGACGACGCGCGCGCCCTGATGAACATTCTGAACCCCGAAGTCGTCGAAGTGACGGTTTCGTTCGATCTGGTCCCGAAAACCCTCGACGAGCAGCGCGACTGGATCCTCGAGCACCAGTCCACCCATCTCTGCCTCGTGGCGGTGAACACCGACGGGGGTGTCGGTGAACCCGGAGCCCGCGACGAGCCGATCGCTGGCTTCGCGTCCTTCTCCCCCTTTCGCGAACGCCCGGCCTACGCCACCACCGTCGAGAATTCGGTGTACGTGCACCGCGCAGCCCGGGGCCTCGGGGTCGGCGAGCGATTACTGAATGACCTGATCGTTTCGGCAAAAGAGTCGGGATTTCACTCGATCATCGCGCGCATCGTGGGTGAGAACACCGGCTCGATCCGCCTGCACGAGAAGGTCGGCTTCACGCTCGTGGGCACCGAGATCGAAGTCGGGCGCAAGCACGGTCGCTGGCTCGACGTCGTGGAATATCAGTACGTGATGCCCGACGCTCGCCACTAGGCCGAGACGTCACTCACCTGAAGCTCTTTCTCGGGCCACGACCACTGGGTCCAGCGCCCCATGGGCAACAACAAGACGCCGCCGAGGATCGCTACCGCGAGCGCGATGAGCAGCGGATTGGAGTGCACGAGTCCCGCGAGGAGCTGACGGCCGCCCGGTAGCCCCACGAACGGACCGGTGATCGACAGTAACAAGAGCCAGAAGTGCTCGCGACCCTTGTAACTCGCGGCCAGCACCACGATGCCCCACGCGAGGTACCACGGCTGGACGACGGGTCCCAGCTCGACGAAAAGAATCAGCGAAAGCCCCAGCGAGCGCACCCAACCGCGCTGCTCAGCGTGCCAGAGGAGCCAGAACGAGAAGGCCGCGGCGGCCATGAACCCGAGGAACCTGGTGAACGAGAGCACGGTGGCGATGGGGACCGAGTGCAGCCCCACGGCGTGGATGAGATTACCGAGCGCCATGCCGACGGCCGTCGCCGGCGCGGCCCACGAGCGTACGGTCCCGTTCGTCAAGAGATTGTTGACCCACCCGAAGCCGAATCCCGCCATGAATGACGTCACCAGGAGCGTGACGCCAACCACCAGACCGCCGATGGCGAAGGGGCGGATCTTCTGTTTCAACGTGGCTTGCGGACCGAGCCACGTCCAGGCGACGAACGCCAAGCCAATGGCGGCCGGAGCCTTGATGGCCGTTGCGACCGAGCAGAAGAACAGGGCCCAGACCGGATGTCGTTGCACGGCGAGACCCAAGCCGACGACGAGGAAACCGGTCATGATGGCGTCGTTGTGCGCGCCACCGATCAACGTGAGCAGCACGAGCGGGTTCATCGCGCTCAAGACGAAGGCCTCGCCCGGGTCGCGTCCGAGGCCCTTCGCGAGGATGGTGACGCCGTAGCCGATCATCGCCACGGCGAACACCTCTAAGAGCCGAAGCCCCACGACGATGCCGAGCTCGTGGTGGTTCGCGATGCGGTCGATCGTGCCGTCAAGAAAGAGGAAGAACGGACCGTAGGGTGCGGGCGTGTTGCCCCACAACTGATCGACCGGCGGGATCCACGGGCCCGATCCGAGGGTGTAGGGACCGTAGAGGTAGGGACTGATGTGGTGCGCCGTCATCTCGCCCTGAGCCGCGTAGCTGAACACGTCACGTGAGAACAAGGGGGGCGCGACGATCATCGGCAACGACCACAGCGCGAGGATCCACCACAACTTCTTGAGTCCGGCCCCGGCGTGCAGCTTCATCACCTCGGCGAGTCGCAGCCAGACCCGCATCAGCAACAACAGCCCGCCGTACACGAGGACGACCGAAAGGATGTACTTCGTCAGGCTCGGCGTACCGACCTGACTGGCCGAGGGTTCTCCGAAGAACCAGGTGTCCGCCATGTTGAGCTTGAACGGCGAGTTCGTGAAGGAGACTCCCGCGAGGATCGACGTCAATGCGACGAAGCCCAGGACCGCGGGCTGCCAGAGGAATCCCCAGCCCTCGAAGGGCCCGGGCGTGAATCTGCCCAGCGGCGTGTAACGGTGCTCGAGGAGCTCCACGCCCGACTCAAAACGAGTCGCCACGCGTTCGTACGAGCGTCGCACGGCTCTCGCCCACGCGTTCACTCGACCCACGAAACTCCTTCCGCCACGATCAGTGACACCGTACTTCGCCGTTTCGTCAACGCAAAGTCGAACGTGGTCAATCCCCCTGAGGAAGGATTGACCGTGGTGGGCCAGGAGGGATTTGAACCCCCGTAGGCTAAGCCGTCTGGTTTACAGCCAGATCCCATTGGCCACTCGGGCACTGACCCGTCGAAAATTCTACTTCCCGAAGTGACCTCGCTGCCAAACAGGTCCGAGCCTCTACCATTTGACCATGCCTAGTTTTGACGTCGTCTCTGAGGTCGACCTCCAAGAAGTTCGCAACGCCGTCGACCAAGCCAACCGCGAGGCCACGACCCGCTTCGACTTCAAGGGCACCGACGCGCTCATCGAGTTCTCGGAGAAGGAACTCTCCCTCAGTGCTTCGACCGCGGACCGACTGCGCGCGTTGTACCAACTGCTCGAAGAGAAGATGGTGAAGCGTTCGGTCTCACTCAAGACGCTGGACGCTGGAAAGATCGAAGAGGCCAGTCACAACAGTGCCCGCCAGAAGGTGGCGCTGAAGGCCGGCATAAGCCAAGACGTCGGCAAGAAGATCAACAAACTCGTGAAGGACATGGGTCTGAAGAGTCTGAGCTCGTCCATCCAGGGAGACCACGTCCGCGTGACGGGTAAGCAACGCGATGACCTTCAGCGCGCGATGACCGTCTTCAAAGAGGCCGATCTCGACGTGCCGCTGCAGTTCACGAACTTCCGCGACTAGATCGCGGTCTTCTCCTCGATGACGAGGTGCTCGTCGATCTGTTCGAGCGGGTGCACGTGGAATATCCGGTTGAAGACGATCAACTTCAACACCCAGAACACGGCGAAACAGATCAGATTGATGCCGGCGACGAGGCCCGTGTTCGCCAAGTGACTCCAGTGGTGTGAGTTGACCTCGTTCTTGGCGAACCACGCGCCGAGTTGCGCGAACGCGATGCCGAGGATCGACATGACGAGGAAGGGAACCACTTCGAGACGAAAGAGGCTGCGACCTTTCTTGCCCCACGTCCAACGCCGATTCAACTGATAGGCGGGCAACATCCCGATGATGTTTCCCGTCAATGTCGCCCAGATCACGCTCGGAATTATTCTGAGTCCGTAAAGGCCGGCAACGGCGCTGAACGACACCGCGGTCGTGATGGCCGACGTCAGGGTGTAGCGGATCATCTTCTTACCCTGGTGCGTGTGCGACCACTCCATCACCGAGCTTGGCGAATACTTCATCGTTGTTAACATACTCGCCGCGCCTAGGGGCTAAATAATCAGTATGGCCCCCTCACCAGCGCACGAGGCGGGTGTCGCCTGGAGTTCGCTGGCGCCGCGAATGGACCACGAAGCAGCTCCGTGGGCAGTGCGCCGAGGTGTCGACGCGCGACAGGGCTAGATAGCGGACTTCTCTTCCAGCGTGAGGTGCTCGTCGAGGAGCTCGAGTTTGTTGACGTGAAAGATCTTGTTGAAGACCATCAACTTCAACATGAAAAAGACACCGAAGCACACGAGGTTCGTACCCGTGACGAGCGCGGTATTCGCCAAGTGACTCCACGTGTGTGAGTGCACTTCGGCACGAGACCAGAACGCGCCGAACTGTGAGAAGGCGATGCCGAGAAAGGACATGCTCCAGAACGGGACGATCTCGTTTCGAAAGTGGCTGCGACCGCGCTTACCCCACGTCCACGTTCGATTGAGGTGGTACGCGGGCAGCGTCGCGATCAAGTTGCCAGCCAAGGTGGCCCAGATGACGCCGGGGATGATACGAAAGCCGTACAGGATCGCGATCGACGTGAACGAGACGCCCGTCGCGATCACCGAACCAAGTACGTAGCGAACCATCTTCTTGCCTTGATGCGTGCGTGACCACGTGAGCAACGCGCGAAGTCGTTCGATCATTGAATCGAGTCTACCGGGCTTGTCCGGCGTGACCTGGTGACGTCAGGTGCAACAATGGCTCTATGTCTGAGGCCCTCGAGTTTCTCGTCCACCTGCTCGACCTCGAGACCATAGAGGTGAACGTCTATCGAGGGATTAACCCGAAGGAAGAGCGTCAGCGCACCTTCGGCGGTCAAGTGGCAGCGCAAGCGCTGATGGCCGCCGGTCGCACCGTGGACCAGGGTCGAGTTCACTCTTTGCACTCGTACTTCCTTCGTCCCGGAGATCCCACCACCCCAATCCTCTACGAAGTCGACCGGATCCGCGACGGGAAGAGTTTCTCTACACGTCGCGTCGTGGCGGTGCAGCATGGTCGAGCGATCTACAACATGCAATCGAGCTTTCATACCGACGAGATAAGCATCGAACACCAGATCCCCATGCCCGACGTGCCCGGTCCCGAGACCGTGGACTCACTCTTCGATAGGGTCCACAGCGAGTTCGGCGACGTCGACGAGTGGTTCAATCGCCCGCACCCGATCGATCAACGCTTCCTCGGAGAACTTCCTTGGAGTCCGAACCGTTCGAAGGACCCCCGCCAGCAGATCTGGATCAAGGCGGACGGCACGTTACCCGACGATCCCTTGTTGCACGCGTGCGTCGTCACCTACGCGAGCGACATGAGCCTCTTCGACGCCATCTTGAAACCGCATTCGATCAAGTGGGACGACGGATCGTTCATGGGCGCGAGTCTCGACCACTGCATGTGGTTCCATCACGACCTTCGCGCCGACGAATGGTTGCTCTACGACACCGAGTCGCCCATCGCCTTCGGTGGACGTGGGCTCGCCCGAGGGTTCTTGTTCTCGCGAGACGGCGAGTTGAAGGTGTCAATGGTCCAGGAGGGATTGACCCGCCTCATCAGGCCCTCTGACGAGAAGATCGCGACGAACTAGTCGCGCTGGTGCATCGGCACGAAGTCACGCACGTCGGCCCCGACGTAGAGCTGGCGGGGTCGGGCGATCTTGGTGTCTTGCGCGAGAAGCTCCTGGAAGTGCGCGAGCCAACCTGACGTCCGGGGAATGGCGAAGAGCACCGTGAACATCTCCATCGGAAAGCCCATCGCCTGATAGATCAGGCCGGAGTAGAAGTCGACGTTGGGGTACAGACGGCGAGAGATGAAGTAGTCGTCGGCGAGCGCGACCTCTTCGAGCTTGAGCGCGATGTCGAGTAGCGGGTTCTTGCCGGTGACACTGAAGACGTCGTCGGCGATCTTCTTGATGATCTGCGCGCGGGGGTCGAAGTTCTTGTAGACCCGGTGACCGAAACCCTCAAGAAGGGTCTTGCCTTGCTTCACCGTCTCCACGAAGGCCGGCACGTTCTCGATGCTGCCGATCTTGATCAGCATCTTCAACACCGCTTCGTTGGCGCCACCGTGTCGCGGACCGTACAGCGCGGCCGTCGCGGCGGCCGTCGCGGAGTAGGGATCGGCGTGTGAGGAGCCCGCGACGCGCATCGCCGTCGTGCCGCAGTTCTGTTCGTGGTCGGCGTGCAGGATGAAGAGCACGTCGAGCGCGTGGGCGAGTACCGGATCGGGTTCGTAGCGAGGTTCGGCGACCTTCCACATCATCGAGAGGAAGTTCTGCGAGTACGACATCGAGTTGTCGGGGTAGACGAAAGGCATGCCGACGCTGAATCGGTGCGCGGCAGCGGCCAGTGTGGGCATCTTCGCGATCAGTCGCACGATCTGCTTGTGCAATATCTCGGGGTCGTCGAGAACCTTGGCGTCCTTGTAGTACGTGGACAACGCCGCGATCGCGGAGACCAACATGCCCATCGGGTGCGCGTCGTAGTTGAATCCTTCCAAGAAGCGCTTGCGCACGTTCTCGTGAATGTACGTGTGGTACGTGATTTCCTTTTCCCAGTCAACCGCCTGCTCGGCGTTCGGGAGTTCACCGTGCAAGAGCAGATACGCAACTTCGACGTACGTCGACTTCTCGGCGAGCTGTTCGATGGGGTAACCGCGGTAGCGCAAGATGCCCGCGTCACCGTCGATGTAGGTGATGGAGGACTCGGCCATCGCCGTCGTCATGAAGCCCGGATCGTAGAACCAGATGCCGGGTAGGAGTTTTGAGAACTCGTTCGCGGCGATGCCACCGTTTTGGATGGGGATCTCTCGCGTCTCACCGGTGCGGTTGTCGGTCACGGTAATGGACTGCGGCACAGTTCCTCGATTCACTTTTAGGGGCGCGTCCATCGTACGCGAACTGACCAGTAACTCAATCTCGCTATGAGGTTCCCGACGGCGACATCTGCAATTGGAAGGTCTCCGTGGTGACCTTGCCCGACGCCGCACGCGCGCCCGTCACCGTCACCACGATCCGGGCGCGCTCGCTCGCGGCGGTATGGATCGCGCCCGGAACGAAGGCGAAGGCCCCAAGGGGCCCGAGCGTCGTCCTCATGGTCTGGGCGAAGGCGGTGCCTCGATTGTTGAGCGGCGTCACGTGGATGGTCAGCGTGACCGGTTGTTCGTCGTAGCTCGCGTTCACCACCGACACGCCCATCATCACGAGTCCCACCGGCGGGAGCAGGAGGACGCCGGGGGCTGCGGGTAGCGGCGCCGGCGTCACGTGCACGGCGGCGATACTGACGGCGCGAACGAGTGCCAGCGACGGCGAGGCCGTGAGTGCCGTCAAACCGTGCGCGGCGTAGTAACTCGCGCTCGAGGAGTTCGTCATATCGAGATGGACGCGCCCGGGCTCTTTCGCGAGCGCAAAACGCTGCACGCTCCACTGTCGGTCCGTTGCCTCGAGGGTCGCCACCGGATCGGTCACCGTGTCAATTGGTACGGTGCGCCACGGCAGACCCAGCGTCTGCGCGACGATACCGAGCAGTCTCTGGTAGGCCGCGACGCGCGTCAACGTGATCTTGTACAGCGTCTCGTTGACGCGATGGTCGAGGCCGGGGCGACGTAGTTGTTCCCCGGAGGTCACCCAATTCGAAAGTTCCTGATCGAGTTGATTCAACCGCGCGGCGAAGACTGGGCGACTGAGCGTGGAGCCTTGCGACAGGAGTCGTTCGAGGCGGCCGTTAAAGCTGTTCTCGCTCGTGACCAGCGTGTTGGCCAGCGCCGCGAAACTTCGGTTCTCACTTCGTTGAGGATTGGCCGCGCCGTGCGCCGCGCGCGACACGTCCCTCGCGAATACCAGCACGATGAGCGTGATAGCGAGGGCCAGGGTGATGAACAACGTGTGTCGACGACGTTGCGCGCGAGTACGGGCCACGCTGGAAGAACTTACTCGTCAACGATTTTGAGCCCTAATCCTCGTACTCTTCGAGGTCGAGGATCTCGGACGAACCTTCGGGCAACGGGTGCGCCGCGTCGACACCCCACTTCACTTCGTCGAGGCGCGCGGCCAGACGATCGACGTGTCCCAGCTCGGGCAACTCCTTGGCGTGCGCTGCCCCGCCGAGGTTCTGGAGACTCTTGGCACTCACGATGAGTCTCGTCTCGAAGGAGGTGATCATGCTGTTGTACTCCTTCACCTGGGTGTCGAGGGCCTTACCCATCCGAGAGACCGGCTCAGCCACCCGGCGAATGCGTTCGAAGATCGTCTCGGCGACCTTGTAGATCTCCTCGGCGTTGATGGCGAGCTTTTGTTGACGAACCACCATCGCCACGGACCACAGCAGCGACAAGAGGTTCGTCGGTCCGACGATGAGGACTCGCTCCTTCGCGGCGTACGTCAGTAGTTCGGGGTCGGCGTCGAAGGCCACGCTCACCGCCACGTCACTCGGCACGAAACAGGCGACGAACTCCGGTGCCGGCGCAATGGACTCCCAGTAGGCCTTCTCGCGCAACGTCTTCACGTGGGCACGCAGATCCTTCGCGTGTTTTGCTTCAAGCGTCTTACGCTCTTCTGCGTCGTCAGCCGAGAGTGCAGCCTCGAAGGCGTCGAAGGGAAACTTCGCGTCGATGGCGACGCGCGAACCGTTGGGCATACTCACAACGCAGTCCGGGCGAACCGAACGTCCCGAGTCGACGGTCGATGAGACCTGAAGGTCGTAGTCGATGTGTTGCTTCAGTCCCGAGGCTTCGAGCACGTTGGCGAGTTGAATCTCGCCCCAACGACCACGGTGATCACTTCGCCCGAGTAGCAAGTTCAAGCGCCGTGTCTCCACCTGACTCTTGCGCTGCTCGTTGAGGAGTTCGTCGGCTCGACTCTTCACTTCGCCCAGTACTCCGACGTGTTGCTTGTCGAAATCCGCCAAATTGCGTTTGTACTCGTCAAGCAGGTCAGCCAGTGGCTTGAGCGTTCGATCGAGCGTGGTCTCTCGTTCCTTCATCACCTGTTCTTGGGAATGGTTGAACTGCACTACGGTCTGTTGCAAGACGCGGTTCGAGAGGTTTTCAAAGACGCCCTCCATGTTGTCGAGGGCAACCTTTTGCTCCTCGCGGGTTCGTTCGAGATTCTCGCGAGCGGAAGCCAGCTCGGATTCTCGAACGGCCAGGTCAGATTTCGCTTGCGACAAGGCGTCTCGTTGGCCCTGGGTGCGGCGAAGAGCGAGCGACCACGCGAAGATCCCACCGACCACGAGCCCGATGACACCTGTAAGTGCGGCGATCATTTCACTCCCTTCGATCGACTGTCTCCACCCTAGAGAAGGGATGTCACGTACCACTAAACTTCACGCGTGAATCGAATCTTTCGTCTTTTGAAGCCTGAAGAGACGAGCAATACGCCGATCGTGCGCCTCAACGAGGACCTGCGCCCGCAGACGGTTCGCATCTTCGCCCTGGTGGGTGAGGCGATCGCGGGCGCGACGCACGCACTGCTCGCGAACGACCGCGAACTCGCGAAGCGTGTCGTTGAGCAGGACATCATCATCGACGAATTGGTCAACAACCTCGTCTCGGTCACCGAGACGCGCCTGCTCGAAAGCGCAGCCCTCGACGTCGAGGGTCGCCGCGAACTCCTCATTTTGCTGCGCATCCTGCCCGAGATCGAACGAAACGGTGACCTCGCCGCGCACGTCGCTCGGCGCGCGGCGCGCGGTCTCGGCAGTGAGATGTCGCCACGCTCGCGCGGTCTCATCGAGCGTATGGGCGAAGTTGCGTCCACCATCTGGCGCGAAGCCACCGACGTCATCATCGACGGCAAGAACGAAGCGGTCGGCGCGATGGAAGACATCGACGACGAACTCGACGACCTCCACGTGTCGTTGACGGCTGAACTGACCTCGGGTTCCATGAGTGTCCCGGTTGCGGTGGAAGTCGCGTTGATGGCTCGTTTTTACGAACGCTTTGGCGATCACTGCGTGAACCTGTCGCGTCGCCAAGTGGGACGAGACGGCGCCGACTAACGCAGTTCGAGTAGTTCTTCGGCGATCTGCACCGCGTTGAGGGCCGCGCCCTTGCGCAAGTTGTCGCCGCTCACGAAGAGCGACAGTCCGTTGGCCAACGTGTCCGCTCGGCGTATCCGACCGACGTAGCTCGGGTCCTGCCCGGTGGCACGACGTGGCGTAGGCATCTCGTGCACGACGACCCCACGTGACTTGGCGAGTATCTCGGTCGCGTGCTCGGGCGTGAGGGGGCGATCGAATCCCAAGGTCAACGACAGCGAGTGGCCAGTGAACACGGGTACGCGCACGCAGGTCGCGCTCACGTGCAAGTTCGCTATCTCGAGGATCTTCCGGCTCTCGTCGCGCAACTTCTGCTCTTCGCCAGTCTCGAACGATCCATCGTCAACAATCGAACCGGCCAGAGGAATCACGTTGTGGGCGATCGTCGCTGGGAACTTGACGCCCTCGTCGAAGGGAAAGGCCGCACCGTCAAAGGCCAGCACGCGCACGTCACTGTCACGCGTCTTTTCGAGTTGGTCCGCCAGCTCGTCCACGCCCTCGCGACCAGCGCCACTCACGGCTTGGTACGTCGAGACGATCATCGTGGTCAGGCCGGCCGCCAGGTGCAGGGGCTTCAAGACGGGCATCGCGGCCATGGTGGTGCAGTTGGGATTTGCGACGATGCCCTTTGGGATCGTGATGAGTGCGTGCGCGTTCACTTCGGGGACCACCAGAGGAACGTCGGGATCCATCCGCCACGCCGACGAGTTATCGATGACGATCGCGCCCGCGGCCGCGAGACGGGGGGCGAGGATCCTCGACGAGGTCGCGCCCGACGACGCCAGCGCGATGTCGACGCCGCTGAAGTCAGCCGTCGCCGCGTCCTCGACCTCGATCAATCGCCCGTCCCACTCGATGGTCGTTCCGGCCGAGCGCGCTGACGCGAAGAATCGCATCTCGTCGACAGGGAACTGCCGCTCGCGCAAGATGGCGCGCATGACTGTGCCTACCTGACCAGTGGCTCCGACGATGGCTACGCGCATGTCGAAAGTTTAGGTCACTCGGCGTCGAGGCCGAACGCGCTGTGCAAGTGACGAACGGCGTCAGCCACACGATCGGCGCGCAGCACGCACGAGATACGGATCGAACTCGTCGAGATCATCTCAATGTTGATGTCGTTGTTATACAGCGTCTCGAACATGAGGGCCGTGACACCGGGACTTGACTTCATGCCCGCGCCCACGATGGTCACCCGCCCGATGTTGTCGTCACTCGTGACCGTCGCGGCGTTGATATCGCCCTGAACCTTCTCGCACGCGGCCATCGCCGCGTCGAGCTCGGTCTTCGCGACGGTGAACGAGATGTCCGTGACGTTGTGCGCGCTGGTGTTCTGCACGATCATGTCGACGTTGATGCCGCCGTTGGCGAGCTCGCGAAAGAGCGTCGCCGCCACGCCCGGTCGGTCCGGCACCCCCGCCACGGTGATCTTCGCCTCCGAAGTGTCATCGGTGATTGCCGAAACGATGGCCTCTTCCATTGTGGGGTCCTCCTCCACGATCCAGGTACCTGGCTCCCAGGTGAAACTCGAACGAACGTGCAAGGGCACGTGGTGACGGCGAGCGAACTCCACCGATCGAAGCATCAACACGCGACCACCAGTCGCGGCGATCTCCATCATCTCGTCAAACGAGACCTTGTCGAGTCGACGTGCCTTCGACACTACGCGGGGGTCCGCGCTGAAGACGCCGGCGACGTCGGTATAGATCTCACAGACGTCCGCCTTCAAGGCGGCGGCGAGCGCGACGGCCGTGACGTCCGAACCGCCTCGACCGAGCGTCGTGATGTCGCGGTCCGTGGAGACGCCTTGAAAACCAGCGACGACAGGGACGAGGCCGTCGTCCAGGGCTTCACGGATGCGGTCGGGCCTCATCTCGAGGATCTTCGCCCTCGTGTGGCTGGTGTCGGTGATGATGCCAGCTTGACTCCCGGTGAAAGAAGCCGACTCGACGCCGACGGCACCGAGAGCCATGCTCACGAGCGCCATCGAGATTCGCTCACCAGCGGTCAATAACATGTCCATCTCGCGCGCGGTGCGCAGGGGCGAGACGTCTTCAGCCAATCGCACGAGGTCGTCCGTGAACTTTCCCATTGCCGAGACGACGACCACGACTTCGTTCCCCGCGTCCCTGGTGCGCGCGACGTGATTGGCGACGGCTCGAATACGTTCGGCGTCACCGACCGACGTGCCACCAAACTTTTGCACGATGAGCGCCATGCGCACCAAGGATAGTTGAGTGAATCAACGTCCTTTTGGGGGCCGAGTAAAGTCGCAACATGGCAACTTCCAAGCGTGAACGGCAGAAAGCGGCCCGCCGCGAAAAATTGGAACGGGAGCAGCGTTACGAAAAGCGTCGCAAGAACATTCGACGCGGCGTCATCGTCGGCGTTATCGCCGTGATCGTCGTTGGTTCCGGCGCGCTGCTCTTCACGGGTGGCAAGCCCAAAGCGAAGGCCAACGCGACGACCACGACCACGACCACGGCACCAACGACAACCACGACGACCGCCAAACCGGCGGGTTTCACGGTCACGCAGGCTCAGGCGAACGCCAAGGCCGTCGCGGCGGGATGCCCCGCCTCCACCAGCGCCCGCGTCAACACCAAGACGTGGCCCAAGGCTCCCGCCATGACCATCAACCCGGCGAAGACCTACTACGCGCACTTCACGACGACCGCCGGAAACTTCGTCGTCAAACTCGACGCCAGCACCGCGCCCGTGACGACGAACAACTTCGTCTTCCTGGCGGACCAGGGCTACTACAAGTGCGTGATCTTCCATCGCGTCATCAGTGGCTTCATGATCCAAGGTGGTGACCCCACGGGTACCGGCACCGGCGGTCCCGGCTACACCATCGCCGACGAGTACCCGAAGGCGGGAAACCCGACCTACCCGCTGTACTCCATCGCGATGGCCAACACGGGACAGGCGCACACTGGCGGAAGTCAGTTCTTCATCGTCACCGGTAGTGCTGGCGAGACTCTTCCCAACTCGTACTCACTCTTCGGCCAAGTGGTCAGTGGCGTGAAGGCCGTCAACACCATCCAAAACGCCGGGAGTTCGAGTTCCACCGGAGTTCCGCCCGCCATCACCCACCGCATCTTGAACATCACCATTACGGAGTCATAGACCATGAGCGACCACCTTCCTAACCCCGACGGCTCGAGCCCGCAGCGTCAGAAGTTCGACGCCGCGCCCGAGATGATCATCGATCCCGAAAAGACCTACACGGCGACGATGGTCACCTCGAAAGGAACGATGGAGCTCTTGCTCGACCACCACGGCGCGCCCGTGACAGTGAACAGCTTCGTGTTCTTGGCCCGCTGGCACTACTACGACGGCATCGTGTTTCACCGGGTCATTCCCGGGTTCGTCTTGCAGGGCGGCGATCCCACGGGCAGTGGCGCCGGTGGTCCGGGCTACCGCTTCAACGATGAGCTGCCCAAACCTGGTCGCTACGAGATCGGTTCGTTGGCCATGGCCAACGCGGGACCCAACACCAACGGATCGCAGTTCTTCGTGATCTCGGGACCCGACGGCGTGCGACTTCCCCCGTTGTACGCGCACTTCGGCAAGGTCGTCAAAGGACTCGACGTCGTCGCGGCGATCAATGACATCGGCACACCCTCCGGTAAGCCTCGCGAGAACGTGGTCATCGAGTCGGTGACGATCACCGAGAGCTAGAGGTCAACAACGTCGTGACCGCGAGTGGTGACGACGTCTTCGCTCGCCCGGTGCCACGCGGAACCGTCGAAGTAGACGACGCCGAGCGGTCCGACGACCGCGAACGTCTCATCGGCTCCCAAGAGCAAACGAGTTCGCGACAGTTGTTCGTCGCTTGCACTGACGCCGAGGGTCAGGCCGGATCGGTACCCGAGACCAGTCGTCGGCGCACCACCGCGCGGATCGATCATGACGTCGCCGAGCAACGACGCAACGGACCCCACGGCGACGACGCAACGAGTGTCGCGGATCGCCTCACCGACGGGAGATCCATGCCACACGCTCTTCGCGTGCAGCGCTGAGCCGTCACTCAAGACGACGAGGTCGGCGCTCTTGATCCGTCGCACGAAATATGGCTCGGCGTTCGAGGCGCGGTCCGCGATCATCAGGGCCTCGACCTTCGCCTCCGTCGCTTCGAAGAGGACTGACAGTTCGATGGCCGCCTCGTTGATGCCCAGGAACGCGGCGGCCGTGGGCAGAAGCACGACGTCGGTGTCGCTCGTCACGTCAATGAGCTCGCCCGTCGCCAGCACTTCTCGAAGCGCCTCGAGCGAACCCACCACGACTGTCGGTGCCTTCATCACGCCGCTTTCTTGATCGTTGCTACCAATCAGTAACGCTAGTGTTCGCACATGAGCTTCGGAAATATCGGCGTGGTGGGGTCGGGCATCATGGGGAGCGGCGTCGCTGAGGTCGCGGCGTCCACCGGTGCGCTCGTCGTCGTTCGCTCACGTTCTTCCGCCAGTGCCGACGCCGTGTTGTTGACGCTGGAACAGTCACTTGCGAAGCAGGTCGAAAAGGGCAAGCGCAGCGCTGAGGAGGCCGACGCGATTCGCCAACGCGTCAGCGTGACGACGAACCTCGACGACCTCGCTCTCTGTGATCTCGTCATCGAGACCGTAGTGGAGGACCTCGACGTCAAGAAGGAACTCTTTCGAGCACTCGACGCAGTCGTCGCACCAACCGCGATCGTGGCCACGTGCACGTCGACCTTGGCCGTCATCGACCTGGCGATGGAGATCTCGCACCCCGAGCGCGTCTGTGGCGTGCACTTCTTCAATCCGGTGCCGGCCATGTCCCTCGTGGAGGTCGTTCGACCACTGAGCGCGAGCGACGAGACCATCGCAGCGGTGACCGCCTTCGTGTTGGCGTGCGAGAAGGAGCCCATCGAGGTGAAGGACCAAGCGGGCTTCATCGTGAACGCCCTGCTCTTCCCGTACCTCAACAACGCGGTGCGCCTCCTCGAGGGCGGCGTCGCCACGAAAGAAGGCATCGACGCCGCGATGAAGGGTGGCTGCGGATTCCCCATGGGCCCTTTCGCACTCCTCGACCTTGTCGGCCTCGACACCTCGGTGGCGATCCTCGACGCCCTGCACGCGGAGTTCGCCGAGTCGAACTACGCGCCGGTGCCGTTGCTGCGCCGCATGGTCAGCGCGGGGCTGCTCGGACGTAAGTCGGGCGCGGGCTTCTATCAGTACCGTAAGTAACTGACGACGGGAGGAACCGTGAAGGATCGTTCCAAAGCGTGGGTCATGCGTACGTACTCGGGCCACTCGAGCGCGACCGCCTCGAACGAGCTCTACCGCAGCAATCTCGCGAAGGGCCAGACCGGACTCTCGATCGCCTTCGACCTACCGACGCAGACGGGCTACGACCCGGATGATCCCAACGCCGAGGGCGAAGTGGGCAAGGTCGGCGTACCCGTCGCGCACCTCGGCCACATGCGCCAACTCTTCGCCGAGCTCCCCTTGGACGAGATGAATACGTCGATGACCATCAACGCCACCGCCGCGTGGCTCTGGGGCCTCTACCTGGCCCTCGCGCAAGAAGAAGGGGTCGACTTCAAGGACCTCCAGGGCACCACGCAGAACGACATCGTGAAGGAGTACCTCAGTCGAGGCACCTACATCTTCGCTCCCGAGCCGTCGAAGCGACTCATCGCCGACATGATCGCCTTCGGGATCCACCACGTCCCGAAGTGGAACCCCATCAACGTCTGCAGCTACCACCTCCAAGAGGCGGGCGCGACGCCGGCCCAAGAGATCGCCTACGCGCTCGCCACCGCGATCGACGTCCTGGACGCAGTGCGCGACTCCGGCAAGGTCGAGGCGTCCCTCATGCCCGAGGTCGTCGGGCGGATCTCGTTCTTCGTCAACGCGGGTGTTCGCTTCATTGAAGAAGTCGCCAAGATGAGGACGTTCACCGCGATGTGGGACGAGATCTGTCGGACTCGCTACGGCGTCGAGGATCCTTCGCTGCGGCGCTTTCGCTACGGCGTCCAAGTGAACTCCCTTGGCCTCACCGAACAACAGCCGGAAAACAACGTGCAACGTATCGTGCTCGAGATGCTCGGCGTCACGTTGAGCGCCGACGCGAGGGCGCGCGCGGTGCAGCTGCCCGCCTGGAACGAGGCGCTCGGGCTTCCCCGTCCCTGGGACCAGCAGTGGAGTCTTCGCGTCCAACAAGTGTTGGCCTACGAGAGCGATCTCCTGGAGTATCCCGACATCTTCGCCGGCTCGCGCGTCATGGAAGCCATCGTCCATGACCTGACCGTCGCGGCGCAGAGCGAACTCGACGACGTCCTCGCGCTCGGCGGCGCCTTCAACGCCATCGACGAATTGAAGAGTCGCCTCGTCGAGAGCCAGTCCGCACGCGTCGAGCGAATCGAGTCCGGCGAACAAACTGTCGTGGGCGTGAATCGATTCACCGAGACCGCGCCGTCGCCACTCACCGGCGACAACTCACTTCACTCGATCATGATCGTCGACCCCGCCGTCGAACAGCACCTCATCGATGACGTGAGGACGTGGCGCACCCATCGCGACAACGACGCCGTGAACGCGGCCCTCGAGGAGCTACGCCGCGTCGTGGCGAGTGACGACGTCTCCGACAACGTCATGGTGCCCACCATCGCTCTCGCCAAGGCCGGCGGGACCACCGGCGAGTGGGCCAGCGCGCTGCGCGACGTCTTCGGCGAGTACCGCGCACCAACCGGCGTGCGCGGCGGCGTCGGCGCGCGCGGCGAACATTTCTCCGATCTCGTCGCGCGTTCGCAGGCCCTTCGCGAGAGGCGCGGCACGCCGCCCAAGTTGCTCGTCGCCAAGCCCGGGCTCGACGGCCACTCCAACGGTGCCGAACAGATCGCGGTCGCCGCGCGTGACGCGGGCTTCGAGGTGATTTACCAGGGCATCCGTCTCTCGCCCGAAGAGATCGTCGCCGCCGCGCGCGACGAAGACGTCGACGTGGTGGGTATCTCGATTCTCTCGGGCTCGCACCTCGCGCTCGTGCCGCGCGTCATCGAGGGACTGCGTGAAGCGGGCGTCGACGCGAAGGTGGTCGTCGGTGGCATCGTGCCCGATGAGGACGCGCGCGAACTTACGGCACAAGGTGTCGCTGCCGTTTACACGCCCAAGGACTTTTCGTTGGCCGCCATCATGGACGACCTACTGGATCTGATCGAAGCGTCTAGTTGAGGTGATGCGGCCGACGCAAGGCGAAGGGCCCCGCGTTGAACCAGCGCCCTGAGAACCGCCACGCCGGGGCGTTGTCCTTGGCTCTCGGACGTGGCGCCTTCAACAACTCCTCGGCGGCCGCGATGAGCGCGGCCATCTCGTCGGGCGGCAAGCCCGGACGCGGCGCGAGTCCGTAGCTCACAGCGGCACGTTCCCGTGCTTGCGCTTCGGCAGGTCTTCGCGCTTACCCCGCAACAGGTCGAGCGATCGCGCGAGAACCTGGCGTGTCTCCGCGGGATCGATGACGTCGTCGATGAAGCCGCGCTCAGCCGCGATGTAGGGGTTCGCGTAACGCTCTTCGTAGTCGTCGATGAGTTGCGCGCGCAACTCTTCGGGGTTGTCCGACTCGGCGAGATCGCGCCGGTAGACAATGCCGACGGCGCCCGACGCGCCCATCACCGCGAGCTCGGCCGTGGGCCACGCGAAGGCGAGGTCCGCGCCGATCGACTTCGAGTTCATGACCACGTACGCGCCGCCGTAGGCCTTGCGCGTGATGACCGAGATGCGTGGCACGGTCGCCTCGCAGAACGCGTAGAGCAGCTTCGCGCCGTGTCGAATGATGCCGCCGTATTCCTGTGCGACGCCGGGCATGAAGCCGGGCACGTCGACGAAGGTGACGATCGGGACGTTGAAGGCGTCGCACGTCCGAACGAAGCGTGCGGCCTTCTCACTCGACTCGATGTCGAGCACGCCGGCGAGGATTTGGGGCTGGTTCGAGATGATCCCGATGGTGTACCCGTCCAGGCGAGCGAAACCACAGGTCACCTGTTGGGCGTAGGTGGCGTGCACCTCCATGTAGTCGCCGCCGTCGACGACCGAGGTGATGACCTTCTTCATGTCGTAGGGCTGATTCTGCGACGCGGGCAACAGATCACGCAGGTCGTCGCAGAGTCGGTTGGGGTCGTCGCCGGTCATGATGCGCGGTGGCTCTTCCATGTTGTTCGACGGCAGGAACGACAACAGGTAGCGAACCTCGTCGAGGACGCTCTTCTCGTCCGGCAGTACGAAACTCGCGACGCCCGACTTCGTGGCGTGTGTCTGCGCGCCGCCCAGCTCCTCGAGGGTGACGTCTTCTCCGGTCACGGACTTCACGACGTCGGGTCCGGTGATCAACATGTGGCTCGAATCCTTCACCATGAAGATGAAGTCCGTCAGCGCGGGTGAGTACACGGCACCGCCGGCGCACGGCCCAAGGATCACTGAGATCTGGGGCACGACACCCGACGCACGCACGTTTCGGCGAAAGATTCCCCCGTAGGCGTTGAGACCGGCGACACCCTCTTGGATTCGCGCGCCCGCGCCGTCATTCAGGCCGATGATCGGCAGTCCCATCGTCGTGGCGAGGTCCATGATCTTTTGAATCTTCTCGCCGTGCGTCTCACCGAGCGCGCCGCCGAAGACGGTGAAGTCCTGGGAGTAGACGCAGACCTTGCGACCGTCGATCTTGCCGTAGCCGGTGATGACGCCGTCGGAAAGCGGCCGAGACTCTTCGAGTCCCATGCCCGACGCGACGTGACGATTCAACATGTCGAGTTCTTGGAACGAGTCCTCGTCGAGGAGGTACTCGAGGCGCTCGCGCGCGGTCATGCGACCCTTCGCGCGATGGCGCTCGATCGCTTTCTCGCCTCCGGCTACTCGGGCTTCCGCCTTGAGGGCCTCTAACTCCTTAAGACGATCAGCCATTGAGTGCTCCATATGTTGACAGGCTAGCCAGGACGCCCACGCACTTCACGAAGAAAGCTCACGGCCGATTCGCGGTTGTTGACTTCGTCGTGCGACTACGGCATTACCGCAAAGTAGGAATTTCTTGTTACTCGTAAGTACGCATTTCCTAACTCTTGAGTAAGTCACTTCTCCGTAGCGAACTAGTCGCCTTCCTGCACGAGCTCGATGAGTGTGCCAAAGGAGGCCTTCGGGTGGATGAACGCGACCGTCGTCGAGCGCGATCCCTGACGCGGTGCTTGATCGATGACTTGGTAGCCCATCGCCTTCACCGCTTCGAGTGCGGCCGCGCAGTCCGCGACGCGATAGGCCACGTGATGTAGGCCCTCGCCTCTCTTCTCGAGAAACTTAGCGACCGGTGAGTCGTCTCTGGTCGGCGTGAGCAGTTGCACGTACGAGTCGGCGACGCGAACCAACGCCTCTTCCACGCCGTCGGACTCGACGATCTCTCGATGCTCCACCGTGGCGCCGAAGACGTCCGCGTACCACGCGATCGCGGCCTCAACGTCGCGCACCGCGATGGCGACGTGATCGATTTCGATGAGTAGTGAGTCCACTGTTACTCCTCGTCGTGACGGCGAAAGATGGTGAGACGGTCCTCGCCGACGAGCGCACGAAGATCAGGGTCACTGACACCGAGTCCTTCGCGCGGCGCCACGCACAAGACACCGATCTTTCCCTCGTGTCGGTTGTGGTGCACTTGGTAGGCGGCGTCGCCAACTTCGTCCATCGCGAAGACCGCCGAGAGCGGGGGCACGACGACGCCGTCGATGAGTGTCTGATTAGCCGACCACGCCTCGCGGTAGTTGGAGAAGTGCGAACCCTTGATCGTCTTGAGTTTCATCCACAGGTGGCGGTTGTCGTACTCGATCATGTAGCCACTCGTCGCCGCGCACGTGACGATCGTCCCGCCGCGCTTGGTGACGAATACGCTCGCGCCCATCGTCGAGCGTCCGGGATGCTCGAACACGACGTCGGGGTCGCCACCGACGAGCGATCGAATGTCTTTGCCGAGTCGACGCCACTCGCCCTCGTCCTGCGTGTGTTCGTCCTTCCAGAATTGGTAGTCCTTCTCGGCGCGATTGATGACGTGTTCACAGCCGAGCTCTCGAAGCATCGTGGCTTTCGCCTCACTTGACACGACACCGATCGGTACGCCACCGGAGTTCAAGACGTGTTGCACGGCGAAGGAACCAAGTCCCCCCGACGCGCCCCAGATCAACACCTTGTCGCCTTGTGTCACGGGCGCCCCGTTTCGCGACACCAGCATCCGATACGCCGTCGAGTTGCACAACGCGTTCACCGCGGCCTCCTCCCACGTGAGGTGCGTGGGTTTTGGCATCAGCTGGTTGGCCTTGACGACCGTGACGTCCGCGAGGCCTCCGAAGTTGGTCTCGAAACCCCAGATGCGCTGCGTGCTCGACAGCATGGAGTCGTCGTGGCTGCTCGGGTCCTGGTCGTCGACGTAGTTGCAGTGCACGGTGACCTCGTCACCGATCTTCCAGTTTCGAACCAGTGATCCCGTTCGTAGCACGACGCCCGCGGCGTCGGAGCCGACCACGTGGTAATCGAGGGCGTGACGTTGACCCCAGATTGACTCCTGGCCCAAGCGGTCCAAGAAGCCGAAGGTCGACAGGGGCTCGAAAATGCTGGTCCAGACGGTATTGAAGTTGATCGACGACGCCAGGACGGCGACGTAGACCTCGTCGGGTGCCAACTCCGGGACAGGTACTTCGTCGACGTGCAGGCTGCGACGTGGGTCCTTGTCCCGGCTCGCCATGCCGTCGAACATGGTCTGCTCGTCGCGGCGAACGAAGACGGCCCGCGTCGTCGCGGGCATGGGCGTCGCGGCCAACACGTCACGTGTCGCCCCCGCGAGAACGGCGTCCAGAATCTCACTCATCTGCGCGAGACTACTTGGCGCGCGTGTCCGTCACGACCGCCTACGCCCTCGCCGGTCGCCGGCGTCGAAAGTGAGCAGAGCGTCTAACGTTTGGGATGTTTCCCGGAGGGAATAATCGCAAGGAGTCACCATGTCGCGCAGTGTCATCGTCGCCGGAAGTCGCACCGCCATCGGAAAGCTCTCGGGCGCCTTCGCCACCCTGAGCGCCCAGGACTTGGGAGGCGCCGCGATCAAGGGCGTCCTCGAGAGGACCGGCGTCGACCCCTCGAGCATCGACGCGGTGCTGATGGGTCAGGTACTCCAGGCCGGTCAGGGTCAGATCACCGCGCGACAGGCCGCGGTCAAGGCCGGCATCCCCATGACCGTGCACGCCACCACCATTAATAAGGTCTGTCTCTCGGGTCTGCAGACCATCTATCTCGCCGACCTCATGATTCGAGCGGGCGAAGCCGACGTCATCATCGCTGGCGGCATGGAGTCGATGACCAACGCGCCGTACTTGTTACCGGGCGCGCGCGCGGGCTACCGCATCGGGGATCAGAAGGTCGTCGACGCCATGATGTTCGACGGACTGACCTGTTCGTTCGACGAGTGCGCGATGGGACTCGCCACCGAGCACTACAACAAGGGTCAGATCAGTCGCGCTCGCCAAGACGAGTTCTCCGCGCGGAGTCACCAACTCGCCGCCGCCGCCATAGCGTCGGGCCGGTTCGCCGAAGAGATCGTCACCGTGAACGTCCCCCAGCGAAAGGGCGATCCACTGAAGGTCACCGTCGACGAAGGTGTCCGTGGTGACACCACGACGGAGTCGCTCGCCCAACTTCGCGCGGCCTTCGAGAAGGACGGCACCATCACCGCCGGGAACGCCTCGCAGATCTCGGACGGTGGGGCCGCGGTCCTCGTCATGAGCGAAGAGCGAGCGAAGCAGTTAGGTCTGACGCCACTGGGCGAACTGGTCAGCTACGGCCAGGTCGCCGGTCCGGACACGTCACTCCTCACGCAACCATCGCGGGCCATCTTCCAGGCGGCCGCGAAGGCGAATCTCGACGTCAAGTCACTGGACCTTTTCGAGATCAACGAGGCCTTCGCCGCGGTCGGACTCTCCTCCGCCGACGACCTCGGTGTCGATGAGGAGAAGATCAACGTGAACGGCGGCGCGATCGCGCTCGGTCACCCCATCGGGATGTCGGGTACGCGACTCGCGCTCACCGCGCTCACCGAGCTTCGTCGCCGCGGCGGTGGCGTGGCCGCCGTCGCGCTGTGCGGAGGTGGCGGACAGGGTGACGCCGCCATCCTTCGCTCCCTTTAGTGGGGAACGTACTGCGCGACCACGTCGTACTTGTCAAGACCAATCGGACGGTCCTCAGGGATCGATAACACGAACGCCCCCGCCAAGGGGAAGCCCTCGCGAGGTGACACGGAGGGATCACGCGCGAGCGACCACAAGAGTTCCGCCAACGTCGGGTCGTGTCCGACGATGAGCAGCGACGTCGCCACCGTGTCCATCGCCGTCAATTCGATGAGGACATCTTCAGCGGAAACAGGACGAACCCCGTTGTAGATCTTTTCACTGACGACGTGCTCACCGATGAGCGGCGTCCCCTCGAGGGCCAGGTGAAAGGTCTCCATGGTGCGCGCCGCGGCACTGATGAGCGCGGTGGTGGGGCCGTAACGAGCGAGTTCATTCTTGTCACTGGCCCACGCGTGGAGTTGTTCACACTGGCGCTTCCCGCGGTCGCTCAACACTCGATCGAAGTCGCGTTTCGCCGCCGTGGGCTTTTCGGCGTGAGCGTGGCGAACAATGGTGAGAAATCGCACCGTCGAAGTCTTTCACACGGTGCAATACGCTTTGCCCGCCCTCGCTTATCGTGGTTCCGTGTACGCGTCGCTCACTTACTTCCAAGCCATCGTCATGGGGATCATCCAAGGAATCACGGAACTCTTTCCGGTCTCGAGCCTGGGTCACGGCGTGCTCGTCCCGGCACTCCTTGGTTGGCACAACCTCGTGGGCGCCCAGAGCGTCAAGCAGTCCTTCTTCCTCGTTTTCTTGGTTGGCCTGCACGTCGGCACGGCGCTCGGTCTCGTCCTCTTCTATCGAAGGACGTGGGTCGCACTCTTTCAAGGACTCTTCACGCAACTCGGTCGAGTTCGTGAGGAGGGTGCGGCGTCACTGTGGCGTCTCAACGATCCGTCCATCAATGAGAACTACCGCTTGCTCGCGATCCTCGCGATCGGCAGCGTGCCCGTGGGCATCGTCGGCGCCCTACTCGAGAGCAAACTGCGAGAACTCTTCGCAAAGCCCCTCGCCGCCGCGGTGTTTCTCATCGTCAACGGATTCATCTTGTTGCTCGGCGAACGACTTCGCCGCTCGCGCGGGCGCCACGCGCGCTACCAAGACGTGAGTACGCTGGCCCCCTCGAGCGCGCTCGGCGTCGGGAGCGCCCAGATCTTGGCGCTCCTCGCGGGCATCTCTCGTAGCGGCGTGACGATGGTCGCGGGACTCTTGAGCGGACTCGATCACGAAGGTGCGGCGAACTTCTCCTTCCTCCTCGCGACGCCGGTCATCCTGCTGGCAGGTCTCTACAAGTTGCCGGAGCTCTTCGGCACCCTTGGCAACGGCGTCCGACTCCAGACCTTGGTCGGCGCACTCTTCGCGATGGTGACCGCGTACGTCGCGGTTCGATTCCTTACGAGGTGGTTCAAGACCAAGACGCTCACGCCCTTCGCGGTCTACTGCTTGATCGCGGGCGCGCTCTGCGCGGTGCGCTTCGCTTAGTCGCTGAGTACGCGTCGACCGTCGAGCGCACGGCCGAGGGTCAAGTCGTCCGCGAACTCCAAGTCGCCCCCGACGGGTAGACCGCTCGCGGGCTGCGAGACGATGAGACCCGGGACTTGGAGCAGGCGACTCAAGTACATCGCGGTGTGGTCACCCTCGACGTTGGAGTTGAAGCAGAGGATGACTTCCTTGACGGGCCCGTGAAGACGCTGGAGCAACTCTTGGATCTTCAGTCGGTCAGGGGTCACGCCCTCGAGTGGGTTCAACACACCGTGCAGCACGTGGTACGTCCCGTGAAAGGCGCCCGAGCGCTCGACGGCGCTCACGTCGGGCGGACTCTCCACGACACAGATGACCGTTTGGTCGCGTCGAGTGTCGGCACAGATAGGACAGAGTCCACCGGACTCTGCGATGTTGCAGCACCGCTCGCAGAACGAGAGCTTGACCTTCATCTCGCCCAACGACGAGGCCAGTCGATCGACGTCTTCGCTGGGCTGGCGCATGAGCCAAAAGGCGATGCGTTGTGCCGACTTGGGACCAACGCCCGGAAAACGACCCAGCTCGTCCACGACGGCTTGCAGAGCCGGAGGGTAGGTCACGAGATCTCCTCGGAGCCGGGGAACATCTCGGTGATGAGGTGATCGGCCACCGAGTCGACGACGAGGACCGTCGCGTCGGCGTCGTCGATCTCGTCGTCGACGGGTATTGGCTTCGAGGTCGCGCGACGCGTCGGGGCGGGAGCGCTCACGAGCGACGTGTCCACGGTCCAAAAGATGGTCATCGGAACCTTGAACTCGTGTTCGAGCGCGCCCTTCAGGCCCTGCGCGATGAGTTCGGTGTTCTGACGCATCTCCTCGCTCGCCACGGCGATGGTGAGCAAGAGTCCGTCGAGGGATTCGATCCTCGCCGAACGGAGCAGGAGCTGCGCGGAACGTGACGTGCGAGGAATCACGTGTTCGACGAAACGCTCGCGCACGTCCTCGAGATCCAACGAACTGGCGGCCGTGCTCGCAGGCTTCGCGTGCGCCTCGGTCTTCACAGTCTCGGGCGCGTCGTCATGTGTGCTCGTTGGTACGTCCGTAGTCGCCGAAGGAATCGGCGCACTGGCTCGAGCCGACGAGCCGATGGGCCGCAGGGGCGGTGCTGGCGGCGGTGACGATGGTGCGACAGTCCTCACTACTCCTCGTTCTATCTTCGTCAGTCGTTCGTCGAGCGATTCGTAGGAGTTATCG
This sequence comes from Acidimicrobiales bacterium, assembly GCA_035949355.1. GTDB lineage: Bacteria > Actinomycetota > Acidimicrobiia > Acidimicrobiales > RAAP-2 > RAAP-2. Next base: position 1,185 of record DASZIH010000039.1, on the reverse strand, counting down.
AGTTCGGGTTTCGTGAGGCGCACCATCGCGACCTCTAACATGACGATCTTCTCAGGGGCACTCTTCATCTCTCGAATCGCCCGCCCAACGGTCTCGAGTATCCGTACGCTGCGCGCAAGACCGAGTTGTTCGCCCCACGCAGCGAGACGATCACGGTCGGCGTCGACGGCGTCGGCGACTTCGGGCGCGACCTGCAACAAGAAGACCTGTCGGACCTCCCCGGCGAAGTTCTCCGCGAGCTGCTCGGGGTCCCACCCTTCACGCGCGAGTACCGCGAGCGAACGCAACGCCGCGACGGCGTCGTCGTTCACGAGCGCGTGGAACAGTCCGTCGAACTCCGGCTGACTTTCACTGATCGAACCGGTAGCGAGCAACTGGTCGAGCGCGCTCAGCGCGTCGCGCGCCGACCCTCGACCGAGGCGCACCGCGGCCTCGATCGTCGCGTCATCGGCACCGAGGCCGGCCGCGCCTTCGACGTCGTGCAACAACGTCGCGAGCGTCTCGGCGCCGAGGAGACGAAATTCGAGATGTTGTGTTCGCGAGCGAATGGTCGGAAGGACCTTGTGCGGATCGGTGGTGGCCAGCACGAAGACCACGTGCGACGGGGGTTCTTCCAGGGTCTTCAACAGCGCGGCCGACGCGGCCTTGGAGAGTTGGTGCACCTCGTCGAAGATGTAGACCTTCCAGCTGCCGGGCGTACCGTGCCAGGCGCCCGAGATGATGTCGCGAATGTCGTCGACCCCGTTGTTCGACGCAGCGTCGAGTTCGATGACGTCAAGCGACGTGCCCTTCGCGATGGCGAGACAGCTGGCACAGGCCGCGCAGGCGTCGCCGTCGAGGGGATTCTCACAGTTGAGGGCCTTGGCGAGGATCCGTGCGGTCGTCGTCTTTCCGGTACCGCGCGGCCCGGAAAAGAGGTAGGCGTGGGAGATTCGGTCGTTCTTCACCGCGCCTTGCAGCGCTCGAACGACGTGATCTTGGCCCCTCAATTCGGCGAACCGGGCCGGTCGAAAGCGCCGATAGAGCGAGGTCACCCCTTCGAGTTCGGTGGGGGTCACTTTCTCATCAGCCATGCAGCGATGTTAACGGCGTGACGTACGGTGTCGAAGTCCAAAGCGGTGGTCAGGCGATCCGTGGCACCCAACACAGTTCGCTGAGAGCTGCTGGTTTCCACCCCTGACTCGG
>DASZIH010000038.1:0-26361 GCA_035949355.1 Acidimicrobiales bacterium | reverse complement strand
CTCCTCGCCGATCAAGTGCGTCGCGGGCACGCGCACCTCGTTGAAGACGACTTCGCCCGTCGGCGACGCGCGAAGGCCCATCTTGTCCTCGTGCTTGGGGAACTCGACGCCTGGGCCTTTCTCGACCAGGAAGCAACTGATCCCCTTGCTGCCGGCACCGGGGTTGGTCTTCGCGAACACCGTGTAGGTCTCGGAGATCCCGGCGTTCGTGATCCAGTACTTCGAACCGTTGAGGACGTAGTCGTCGCCGTCACGCTCCGCGCGACAGCGCATCGCCGCCACGTCCGAGCCGGCGTCCGCTTCCGAGAGGCAGTAACTCGCTTGAATCTCGCCCGTCGCGATTCGAGGGAGGTACGCGCGACGGATCTCTTCGGAGGCGAAGTTCAAGATGGGCAACATGCCCAGTTTTGAGATCAACATCGTGACCGACGTCGAGGCGCAACCGCGCGCGAGCTCTTCGGCCATGATCGCCTGCGTGACCATGTCGGCGCCCGCGCCGCCGTAGGCCTCAGGCATCCCGAGCGCGGGTAATTCCATCTCCACGCACGCGTCGAAGCTGTCCTGGGGAAAGACTTGTTCTCGGTCGTAGCGCGCGGCGTTCGGGGCGACGCGCTCGTCGACGAAACCGTGCAGTACGTCACGAAAACTTCGTTGTTCATCCGTGAGGTCAAAACTCATTGTGTTTCCTTAACGACGGTGGGGACTTAGTGCGACGAGGCGGCGCCGTTCGCGCCGGTGGTCAACAGCGCCGCGGAGATCGCGTCGACGAAACGGCGTTGGGCCGCGTAACTGTGCGCGAGGCCCTGAAAGGGCTTGGTCGTCGCGCGCGGGACCGGTGACGTCGAGCGGAGTCCGAAGTGGTCCATGGCGACGTGCACGTCAGACAGCGTGGGCCCGCGACCCACGACGCTCGCGCGCTTCGCGGCGACCCCGGCGACGCCGACGATGACGTCGTGCAGGTCCTCGGGGTGCTCGAACGTGAGCTTCTTGCATTCTCGGTCGGCAATCGTCAGGGCGTAGCCCTCACCCGGCGCGGGCGTTCCGAGTCCCGTACCGGTCGCGCGAAGAGCCGATCGCTCGAGGCCGGGCTTCGCCGTCCGCCCGAGTTCGGGGGTCTGGGTCGTCATGGTCGGTCGAACTTCGCCGGCGAGGGGAACGGGTGAGAACGAGGGTTGGGCCACGCGTTCGAGGTTATCGCTCCGAGGGAGCGCTCAAACTCTGGTCAACCACTCCTCGTACTGCGGGCGCTCGCCTCGAATGGCTTGGTGGTACGTCGTCTTGATCGCCGTCGTGATGGGACCGGGACGGCCGTCGCCGACGGGTCGATCATCGACTGAGGCGATCGGGACGACTTCGGCCGCGGTGCCGGTGATGAAGGCTTCATCGGCGAGGTAGAGGTCGTCGCGACGCATGGTCTCGAAACTCACCTCGTACTGCAAGTCGTTCGCGATCTTCACGATGCTCGCTTGGGTGATCCCGCGCAACGCGCCGGCCTCGGAGGGCGGCGGACTGATCAACAGGCCGTCGCGCACGATGAAGAGGTTCTCTCCCGTGCACTCACTGACGAGTCCGTCGGGGCCGAGCATGATCGCCTCGTCGTAACCGGCGTGCACCGCTTCGGCCTTGGCGAGGCTCGAGTTCACGTAGCCACCCACCGTCTTCGAGGCCGTCGGCATCGTGTTGGGGTGATGACGCGCCCACGAGGAGATCTTCATGCGCACGCCGTGCTCCGCACCGTGGTCGCCCAGGTAGGGTCCCCACGACCACGCGGCGATCGCCGTGTTGACGGGCGCGCCGATCGGATTCACGCCGATCTCGCCGTAGCCGAGGTAGACGAGAGGACGGATGTAGCAGCCGTCGTGCAGTTCGTTCACGCGCACGATCTCGACGGCGGCGTCGCACAGTTCCTTCAATTCGTAGGGCACGTCCATCATCAAGATCTTGCAACTGCGAAGGAGCCGCTCCATGTGTTCCTTCAAGCGAAAGACGGCGACGCCGTTGGGCGTCTTGTAGGCGCGAATACCCTCGAAGGCGCCGGTGCCGTAGTGCAGCGTGTGACTGAGTACGTGCACCTTCGCGTTCGACCAGTCGACGAACTCGCCGTCCATCCAGATCTTCTTTGTGGGGGTAATGGGCATTTACAACCTCTCTGTAATCAATTTCGTGATGCCCGGCGCACCGAGCGCGTCGACGTCACCGTCAAAGTCTTGCACCGCCGCGGCGACGCGGCGCGCAGCGTCTACCTCACCGAGATGTTCGAGCATAAGGGCCGACGACGAGATGGCCGCCAGCGGATTGGCCCGACCGGTCCCGACGATGTCGTGGGCCGCGCCGTGCACGGGTTCGAACAGCGACGCGCCGTTCTTCTCGGGATTCAGGTTGGCGCTGGCGGCGTAGCCAATGCCGCCCGTCACCGCGCCGGCGAGGTCGGAGAGGATGTCGCCAAACAGGTTGTCGGTGACGATGACGCCGTAGCGCCGCGGATCTTCGACGAAGTAGATGCACGCCGCGTCGACGTGCTGGTAGTCGACCTCGACGTCGGGGAAGGACTCGCCCACCTCGGCGACCACGCGACGCCAGAGGTCGCCGGCGAAGGTCAGCACGTTGGTCTTGTGCACCAGGGTCAACTTCTTACGATCGAGCTGGTTCGCGCGAGCGAACGCGTAGCGCACGCACCGTTCCACGCCGAAGCGGGTGTTCACCGACCCCTGCGTCGCCACCTCGTGCGTCGTGCCGTAGCGAAGGACGCCGCCCTCGCCCGCGTAGGGGCCCTCGGTGTTCTCGCGAACGATCGCGAAGTCGTGTCCGGCCGCGAGCGATCCCTCCACACCGTGGAAAGGTCGGTAGTTGACGTAGAGATCGAGACCGAAGCGCATCTTCAAGAGCAGCCCGCGTTCGAGCACGCCGCCCGCGATCCGCGTGTCGCCGATCGCGGGTCCGATGGCGCCGAGCAGGATCGCCTCGAACGAGCGCAGGGCCTCGAGGGTCGCGTCGTCTAGGACGAAACCGTCGCGGAGGTACCGAGCCGCTCCGAGGTCGAACGACGTCGTCTCCAAGGTGACGCCCGACGCCGCTACGACGTCGAGAGCGGCCTGCGTGACCTCGGGGCCGATGCCGTCTCCGCCGATGACGGCCACGCGATGGCTCGTTGGGTTACTCATCGCTGGCTCTCCTTCTTTCCTCTATTTTGCTCGCTCGCGCGTCGGATGAGCAAACCCAGGTCGATGTCAAAGGCCCCAACGGTAGAATTGGAACTCTCTACGAGTTGGGGTTGCGGCATGGCCGACGAAATTCACCGCATTACACAAGAGACATTGGACAAGCTCCAGGCCGAGTACCTCCACCTCACGACGGTCGGGCGTACCGAGATCGCCCGGGTCATTGAAGCCGCGCGCCTGCTCGGCGACCTCTCGGAAAACGGCGACTACCACGCCGCGAAGGACGAACAGGGCAAGATGGAAGCGCGAATCCGCCAGATCGACCAGGTGGTTCGCAACCACGAGATCGTCCAGCGCGACGAGCACGCCGGCAAGGTCCAACACGCCTCCATCGTCCAGGTGGTGTACGAGGGCGACGACGACAGTGATTTCCAGGAGTTCTTCATCGGATCGATCGAGGAGAAGCCCGAGGGCGTCCTCGTCGCCTCGCCCACCTCGCCCCTCGGCGAGGCGCTGCTCGGGCGACGCGTTGGCGACACCGTTGAGTACGAGGCCCCCTCGGGCGTACTCAAGGTGAAGATCGTCGGGCAGCGATAGATCGTGTCCGGTAAGACCCTCTACGAAAAGCTCTGGGAGAACCACGTCGTCGTGGCGCCCGAGGGCGAGCCGACCCTGCTCTACATCGACCTTCATCTCGTGCACGAGGTGACCAGTCCCCAGGCCTTTGACGGTCTGCGCCTCAACGACCGACGCGTGCGCCGACCCGACCTCACGCTCGCCACGGCTGACCACAACGTCCCCACCGATCCCCTCGCGACGCCCATCGAGGACCCCATCTCCAAGCGTCAGCTCGAGGCGCTCGACGAGAACTGCAAGGAGTTCGGCATCACGGTCTTTCCTCGCGGGCACGAGAATCAGGGCATCGTGCACGTGATCGGACCCGAACTCGGCGTCACGCAGCCGGGTATGACGATCGTCTGCGGGGACTCGCACACCTCAACGCACGGCGCGCTCGGCTCCTTGGCCTTTGGCATCGGCACGAGCGAAGTCGAGCACGTCCTCGCCACCCAGACGTTGCCGCAGCAGAAGGCGAAGACCATGTCGGTGTCGGTCGAGGGTACACCCGCGCCCGACGTGAGCGCGAAGGACATCGTGCTCGCCATCGTCGGTCGCCTCGGCACCGGCGGCGGCGCGGGCTACGTGATCGAGTACCGGGGCGAGGCGATTCGAGCGCTGTCCATGGAAGGGCGCATGACGGTGTGCAACATGAGCATCGAGGCCGGCGCGCGCGCCGGTCTCGTCGCGGTCGACGAGACGACGATCGACTACTTGCGGGGTCGACCGGGCGTGCCCCAGGGCGACGAGTTCGACGACGCCGCCGAGCGGTGGCGCTCGTTCGTCTCGGACGACGACGCCTCGTTCGATCTCGAGATCGTGCTCGACGCGACGGAACTCGTGCCCTTCGTCACGTGGGGCACCAATCCGGCGCAGGTCGTTCCCCTCAGCGGTATCGTTCCCTCGCCCGACGACGTGCACGACAGCGACGAGAAGAACACGGTCCAGCGCGCGCTCGAGTACATGGACCTCACGCCGGGCACGCCGCTTCGATCGATTCCCGTCGACGTGGTCTTCATTGGCTCCTGCACGAACTCGCGTATCGAGGACCTGCGCGCCGCCGCGTCCGTCGTCAAGGGCAGTCGGGTGAGCGAGGGCGTTCGCGCCCTTGTCGTCCCGGGATCGCGCCGAGTGAAGACCCAAGCAGAGTCCGAGGGACTCGATCAGGTGTTCCTGGACGCCGGCTTCGAATGGCGTGAACCGGGCTGCTCGATGTGTCTCGGAATGAACCCCGACATCTTGACCCCCGGTCAACGCTGCGCGTCGACGTCGAACCGGAACTTCGAGGGCCGCCAGGGTCGAGGCGGTCGTACGCACCTCGTCTCGCCCGTCGTCGCCGCGGCCACGGCCATCATGGGCCGCTTCGCCTCACCCGAGGAGGTCGTGGCGTGAAGCCCGTCCACGTGCTCGAAGGTCGAGGCGTGCCGCTGGAGCGTTCGGACGTCGACACTGACCAGATCATTCCCTCGGACTGGCTGAAGCGCGTCGAGCGCACCGGGTTCGGGCGCGGTCTCTTCAGTGAGTGGCGCGACGACACGACGTTCGTCTTGAACCAGCCCCAGTACGCAGGTGCGTCGATACTCCTCGCGGGCCCGCGCTTCGGCACCGGATCGTCGCGCGAACACGCCGTCTGGGCCCTGATGGACTACGGCTTCGAAGCGGTCATCGCGCCGTCGTTCGGCGACATCTTTCGCAACAACTCGTCGAAACAGGGACTCGTGACCGTGCAGCTGTCGGTGAAGGACGTCGAGGACCTCAACGAGATGGTGAAGGAAGACCCGTCGAGACTCCTCGTCGTGGACGTGGAGCGACTCTCGGTCGAGGTACCTGACGCGGGCTGGCATCGAGCGTTCGTGCTCGACCCGATGACCCGCGAGCGGCTACTGGGCGGCTGGGACGACATCGGCATCAGCCTTCGACGCGAGGACGCCATCACGCGCTACGAAGCGACGAGCGTCGCGCCGAGCCTGGTGGGCGTCTTCGACGGTGAGGGCCACGCCCGCTAGCGAAGAGCTCCGCTCAGCGGCGACGGTTCGCGGCGGAGATGACGGCCTCGAGCGAGGCGTCCAGTATGGACGAACTCATTCCGACGCCCCACCACGTGGCGCCGTCGAGTCCTTCGGCTTCGACGTAGGCGACGGCCGACGCCTCCGACCCAGCCGTCAGCGCGTGCTCGTGGTAGTCGCGAACCTTGAACGTCACGTCCATCTCGCTGGCGAGCCCGGCCATCAGGGCGTCGATGGGTCCGTTGCCCTCACCCTTCACCGTCACGTGCTGACCGTTCACGACGAGCTGGGCGAAGATGCGCGTCAGGTGCTGATCGGCGACGACCTCGCTCGACAGCAGTTGAATGGTCGCGTTCTCGGGCTGGTAGGTGGTCGTAAAGACGTCCCAGATCTCCGCCGGTGAGATCTCCGTCCCCTTCGCTTCGGTCACCTCTTGGACCTGCTTCGAGAACTCGACCTGCATCGCGCGCGGCAAGTCGAGGCCGTGCTCGGTGCTGAGGAGGTACGCAACACCGCCCTTGCCCGATTGGGAGTTGACGCGGATGATCGCCTCGTAGGTGCGTCCGGTGTGCTTCGGGTCGATGGGGAGATACGGCACTTCCCAAACGTCGTAGGTGTCCCCGATGGCCGTCATGCCCTTCTTGATGGCGTCCTGGTGCGATCCCGAGAACGCGGTGTAGACGAGTTCGCCGACGTAAGGGTGGCGCATATGGATGGGCAGACGATTGGCGTACTCCGTGACGTGACGGGCTTTGTCGATGTCGCGGATATCGAGTTCAGGATCGACGCCCTGGGAGAAGAGGTTGAGCGCCAAGTTCACCACGTCGACGTTGCCCGTGCGCTCGCCGTTGCCAAACAGCGTCCCCTCGACGCGATCGGCGCCCGCGAGGACACCGAGTTCGGCCGCGGCGACCCCCGTGCCGCGGTCGTTGTGGGGGTGCAGTGAGATGAGGACGCTGTCGCGACGATCGACGTGGCGAGCGAACCATTCGATCGCGTCCGCGTAGAGATTCGGCGTGTACATTTCGACCGTCGCGGGCAGGTTCAAGATCAGCGGGCGCTCGGGCGAGGGGTCGATGACGCCGATGACGTCGTTACAGACCTCGAGGGCGTACTCGAGCTCGGTGCCGGTGAAACTCTCGGGCGAGTACTCGTAGAGGAACGACGTGTCGGGCGACGTCGATTCGAGCGTCAGGCAGAGCGACGCGGCGTCCGTGGCGATCTTCTTGATACCGGCCTTGTCGAGCCCGAAGACGACACGGCGCTGCAACGTCGACGTCGAGTTGTAGAAGTGCACGATGGCGCGCTTCGCGCCGTGCAGCGACTCGTAGGTCCGTCGAATGAGGTCCTCGCGGCACTGCGTGAGGACCTGGATGGTCACGTCGTCGGGGATGAGATCTTCTTCGATGATCTGGCGAACGAAGTCGAAGTCGGGCTGCGAGGCGGACGGGAAGCCGACCTCGATCTCCTTGAAGCCCATCGCGACCAATTGCGTGAACATTGCGTTCTTGCGTTCGAGGTCCATCGGGTCGATGAGGGCCTGATTGCCGTCACGCAGGTCCACACTGCACCAACGCGGCGCCTTCGTCAGGCGTCGGTCGGGCCACGTTCGATCGGGCAGGTCGACGGGCACGGTCGCCCGATATTTGGCGTAGGCCATGGGACTGGGCTGTTGGGGGTTCTCGCGCACGTCCATCCTTTCGTCAAGGCCAGAGAGAAACAAAAAGGCCCCCGCCAACGCGGGGGCTAGGGCGAGCAGCGGCTCGCCCTTTTACAGCAGCAGTTCGCTCTGGCCAGAAGTCACGGGACCATCTTACCGCTACGACGTGAAATGTCCAGAGGTGAGGAGGAGTAACCTCACTAGTCGTGGGCCTGCTCAAAACACTCCTCAAACTGCTGTTCATTCTCATGTTGGGCGCGGTCATCGCCGGCGTCGTCTACTTCGTCAAACGACCGAAGGACGACAGCCCGATTTCCTTTGAAGAGTGGCCGAGCGTCCCGCGCAATCCCGAGGCGTAAGTCCTCAGCGCGTTCGCGCACTCAACCCAAGGAGCAGCAATGGCAGAGATGGAATACCGTCGACTCGGACGTTCAGGATTGAAAGTGAGCGTCCTCTCCTTTGGTAGTTGGGTGACGTTCGCGAACACCAACCAGATCGAGACCGCTCACCAGGCGGCGGAGTGTCTCGCCGCCGCGCACGACGCGGGCGTGAACTTCTACGACAACGCCGAGGGCTACGCCGCCGGTGAGTCCGAACGCGTCATGGGCGCCGCGTTCAAGGAACTCGGTTGGAAGCGCCACGACTACGTCGTGTCGACGAAGCTCTACTGGGGTCTGCACGACGGACCCAACATGCGCAACACGCTGAACCGCAAGTACCTCAGCCAAGCCATCGAAGGTTCGCTCGAACGATTCGGTCTCGACTTCGTCGACCTCGTCTTCTGTCACCGAGCCGACCCCAACACGCCCATCGAAGAGACGGTGTGGGCGATGAGCGACATGGTCGAACGCGGCCAGGCGCTCTACTGGGGCACGTCGGAGTGGACCGCGGACGAGATTCGTGCGGCCTGGGACATCGCCGACCGCCACAATCTCCACAAGCCGGTCATGGAGCAACCGCAGTACAACATCTTGTGGCGCGACCGCGTCGAGAAGGAGTACAGCCGGCTCTACGAGGACATCGGTCTCGGGACCACGATCTGGTCTCCCCTGTCGTCCGGACTCCTCACCGGCAAGTACTTGAACGGAGTACCCGAGGGTTCGCGCGCGACGTTGCCGGGCTACGAGTGGCTCCGCAAGATGCTGACCGACGAGAAGCAGAACCAGAAGGTCGCGGAACTAAAGAAGATCGCCGACGACCTCGACGTCTCCCTCGCCCAGTTCTCGCTGGCCTGGTGCGTGAAGAATCCCCACGTTTCAACTGTGATCACCGGCGCCTCGAGCGCTGACCAGGTTCGCGAGAACATGACCGCGCTCGACGTCGTTCCCCTGTTGACGGACGAAGTGATGGAGCGCGTCGACCTCGTCAGTTTGATGTAACCGGTGTCCGCGCGGCGGTGAGGCGCGTGTCGCCCGCCGCGGCGCGACCAGGCACGACGCGCGTTGAGCCCTCGCTAACGCAGGGTGATCAGGTGAATATCTTGAATGCCGTCGGTATCACGAAGGCGTTCCATGACGGTCGCTGGTGTTGGCAACGCGGTCGAGAGAACCATGAGCGCCGTGTGCGACTCGGGATCGGGACCGACCGCCATCGAGACGATGGAGATGTCGGCCTCACCCAGCGCGACGCCGACGAGGCCGATCATGCCGGGACGATCGTCGTTGTGCACGACCAACATCGAGGCGGTCGGTGGAATCTCGACCGCGTGTCCGTCGACGCCGACGATGCGCGTCTCCACTCGGGTACCGATGGTCACGAGCGTGCCCGAGACCTCGTGACCGTCCGAGCGGACTTTGATGAGATTGACGTACTCCGCCGACTCGATCGACGAGACCTCGCTGAACGTGAGGTCATGGTCGGCCGCTAACTGAGGAGCGTTGACGAACGACACGCCGTCGTGACCCGTCGAACTCAAGAGACCCTTCAGTGCGCACAGCGTCAGGATCTTCGTTCCCGCGCCCGCCAACTCCCCTTGGTAGATCACTTCGAGGTCCGCGGGCTTGCCGTCGAGGAGTCCCCCGATGAAACGTCCGAGGATCTCCGCGAGGCTCATGAACGGACTCACCGAGTTGGAGACCTCGCCAGCCGAAACGTTCACGGCGTAGGGCACGAAGTCCCCGGCGAGGGCGAGTTCGACCTGCTCGGCGATGGTGACACCGGCCTTGTCCTGGGCCTCGAACGTGGAGGCGCCGAGGTGGGGCACGACGACGACCGAGGGTAGTTCGAAGAGCGGCGACTCCGTCGTGGGCTCCTTTTCGAAGACGTCAAGCGCGGCTCCTTGGACGTGGCCACTTCGAATGGCCTCGGCGAGGTCGGCCTCGTTCACGATGCCGCCGCGCGCGACGTTGATGACGCGAACGCCGGGCTTCGTCTTCTTCAACGACGCCGCGTCCAACAGATTCGTCGTCTCCTTGTTCTTCGGCAGGTGGATCGTGATGAAGTCGCTCTGGGCGAGCAGACTGTCGAGGTCCATCAGCTCCACGCCCATGTGGCGCGCCCGATCCTCCGAGATATACGGGTCGTACGCGATGAGTCGCATGCCGAACGCCAACGCGCGTTGGGTGACGAGCGCGCCGATCTTGCCGAGTCCGACGACGCCGAGTGTCTTGCCGTAAAGCTCAACGCCTTCCCACTTGCTGCGCTCCCACTTGCCGTTCTTCAACGCGGAGTGAGCTTGAGGAATGTTGCGGGCCTGGGCGAGGAGCAGCGCCATCGTCTGCTCCGCGGCGGAGAGGATGTTCGAGACCGGTGCGTTCACGACCATGACGCCAAGCTCGGTCGCCTTCGCGACGTCGACGTTGTCAAGTCCAATGCCCGCACGTCCGACGACGACCATGTCGGTGGCGGCCTCGAGTGTGGCGGCGTCGACCTTCGTCGCCGAGCGAATGATCAGCGCGTGCGCGCCCGGCACCACGTCGATGAGCTCAGCCGGTGAGAGCCCGAGGCGAACGTCGACCTCGTGGCCGGCGTTGCGAAGCTTTTGGAGACCTGATTCTGCGATCTCTTCGGTGACGAGTACTCGAGCCACGGACAACCTTTCACTTATTAGGTGCCAGCCTAAAGGAAAGTAGGCAGGGCTCAGCCCTGGGCGACGAGCGCCGCGAGGCGCTCAATGCCTTCGACCAGGTCGTCGTCGCCGAGCGCGTAACTGAGTCGAAAGAACCCGGGCGTTCCGAAGGCTTCGCCCGGCACGACGGCGATCTTGATGGATTCGAGGAGCGCATCGGCGAGCTCGCTCGACGTCGTCGACACTCGCCCGCCGAGTGACCGTCCGAGCAGTCCGCTGACGTCGGGAAAACAGTAGAAGGCCCCTTCGGGCTCGGCGCAGGTGACGCCGTCGATCGCGTTCAACATCGTCGTCATAGTCTTGCGACGGCGGTCGAAGGCCTCGCGCATCGTGGCGACGGCCGTGAGGTCACCGGTCACGGCAGCGAGCGCCGCGCGCTGGGAGATGTTCGAGATGTTCGACGTGCTCTGACTCTGGTAATTGATCGCGGCGTTCATCACGTCGGGTGCGGAGATCATCCAGCCCACGCGCCATCCCGTCATCGCGTACGTCTTCGCCACACCGTTGACGACGATCCATCGATCGCCGAGTTCCGGTGAGACCACCGGCAACGACACGTGCTCGGCGTCGCCGTACACCAGGTGCTCGTAGATCTCGTCACACAAGACCCAGACGTCGTGCGCTGCCGCCCAGGCGCCGATCGCGGCGACGTCTTCGGGTCGCACCACGGCGCCCGACGGGTTAGAGGGTGACACGAAGACCAGCAATTTGGTCTTGGGCGTGCGCGCGCGCTCGAGCTCGTCGACGGTGACGCGAAAGCCGTTCGCCGGACTGGTCATCACGGGCACCGCGGTGGCGCCCGTGAGGTAGACCGCTTCGGGGTACGTCGTCCAGTACGGCGCGGGGATGAGCACTTCGTCGCCGGGGTTGAGCACGCTCATGAAGGCCGTGAGGACGGCGTGCTTGCCGCCGTTGGTGACGAGCACTTGGCTCGCGGTGGTCTCGAGTCCGCTGTCGCGCTTCGATTTGACGGCGATCGCCTCGCGTAGTTCGGCGATGCCGGCGGTCGGCGTGTACTTGTAGTTAGAGGGGTCGTAACAGGCTTTCGCGGCCGCTTCGACGATGTGGGCGGGCGTTGGAAAATCCGGTTCGCCCGCGCCGTAGCCAATGACGGGCTCGCCCGCGGCCTTCAAGGCCTTGGCTTTTCCGTCCACCGCGAGGGTCGCGCTCGGGGCTAGGCCGCCTAACAGGTCACTCACTCTGGCACGCACTGATTCAACCCCGATCGTTTTCCGTAAGAATAAGTCTATGAGTTCTTCCGACACGTTCACGATTCCCACCGACCTTCTTCCGCGCGACGGACGATTTGGATCGGGTCCTTCCAAAGTTCGCGTCGAACAGTTGCAAGCGCTCGTCGACAGCGGGTCCACCTACATGGGTACGTCGCACCGCCAAGCCACGGTGCGCACCAAGGTCGGTGAAGTCCGCGACGGACTTCGCGCGCTCTTCAATCTGCCTGACGGCTACGAGGTCCTGCTCGGTAACGGGGGCACGACGTGCTTCTGGGACGCGGCCACGTTCCACCTCGTCCAGAACCACTCCCAACACCTCAGTTTTGGCGAGTTCTCCTCGAAGTTCGCGAGTTGCGTCAAGGAAGCGCCGCACCTGAGCGACCCCACCATCATCAAGAGCGACGTGGGAAGCCACCCGCTCGCCGTCGCCGACGACGCCGTCGACCTCTACGCGCTCACGCACAACGAGACCTCGACGGGCGTCATGATGCCCATCGTCCGTCCCGAGGGCGCGACGGGCCTCGTGGCGGTCGACGCGACGTCGGGCGCGGGCGGGCTCATGGTCGACCCCACCCAGTTCGACTGCTACTACTTCGCCCCGCAAAAGTCCTTCGCGTCCGATGGGGGTCTGTGGCTCGCCCTCTGTTCGCCGGCCGCCATCGAGCGCATCGAGTCGATCGCCGCGTCCGATCGCTGGACGCCCGCGTTCTTCGATCTGAAGATCGCTCTCGACAACTCGCGTCTCAACCAGACCTACAACACCCCGGCCCTGGCAACGATTCACCTCCTCGCCTCGCAGATCAAGTGGATGAACGACAACGGTGGGCTTGCCTTTTCGTCGGGTCGCTCACGCCAGTCCGCGGAGATCCTCTACACGTGGGCGGAGGCGTCCGACTTCGCGACGCCCTTCGTGACGAATCCCGCACAGCGGAGCAACGTCGTGGGGACCATCGACTTTCGTGACGACGTGGACGCCACGCGCATCGCGGCGATCCTTCGCGCGAACGGCGTCGTCGACACGGACCCCTACCGCAAGCTCGGCCGAAACCAGTTACGGATCGCGATGTTCCCGAGCGTCGACCCCGACGACGTGGCGTCGCTGTTGGCCTGCGTGAACTACGTCGTCGGGAATCTGTAGCACCGAGACGTCCGACGAGGGGTCACGCGGCACCCCGTCAACGCTTGAGCTCGTCATCGACACGAAGCACCTAGCGGGACTCAGACCCAGATGTCGCCAAGAGCGCGCATGATGTTGCCTCCGAGCACGGCTTGGACGTGCTCGTCGGAGAAACCCTGCTGCACCAGCCAGCGCGCGATGTTGGTGAAGTTCTCCGTCGGATTTTCCAAGCCGTCGACGTACGCAACCTTCTCGTAGGCTGGACCGCCCATGCTCGCGACCTTGAGCATCGCTGCGAAGACCGTGTGCAGTTGCACGTGGTCCCCGTAGAGGGTGTCGGGACCGAAGGCGACGTGCTCGATGCCCACGAGGTCGACGCAGTAGAGGAAGTGGTCCATCACCGAGAGGATGGTGTGCTCGGGGTGCGCGTGCGAGAGCGTCGTGTGCGGCGCGGCCGACATGCCGATGACGCCACCGCTGTCGGCGATCGCGCGCAACACGTCGTCGGACTTCATCCTCGACGTGTCCCACACGGACCGGGCTCCCGCGTGGGTCATGAACACGGGCTGTTCGCTCGCGCGACAGACGTCGATGCCCGTTTGATCTGACGAGTGCGAGACGTCGATGGCGAGACCGAGTTGGTTCATGCGCTTCACGGCACGCGCGCCGAAGCTCGTGAGGCCTCCGTCCACCTTCTCACTCAAACCACTACCGAGAGCGTTCGCGTCCGAGTACGCGATGCCGATCTGGCGAAGACCGAGGCCGTAGAGCACGTCGAGTCGATCGATCTCGTTCTCGATCGGCGTCGCCGCCTCGAGTCCGAAGATGAGCCCGACCTTGCCGGTGCGATGCGCGTCGTGGATGTCGCGAACGGTCCGAATGACCGTGACCTCGTCCTGGTGCGCGACGTCCGCTTGGCGCATGCCGAGATCGGTGATGATGTCCAACCATCGCCACGGGGCGTTTCCCGTCACGCACGCGGTGCCGTCCATCATGTTGTCGAAGACCGCGGTCATGCCCGAGGCCTTCAGCCCCGCGAAGGCGGTGTGCTGACGACCCGTTCGGTTGTACTCGGGGGTCTCGTGCATGTCGTCGGGGAATCGCACGGGATGATCGTGCAAGCTGATGACGATGCTCTCCTCCAAGAGACGTGTCGCGCGCTCGAGGTCGCCTGGACTCAACTCGGCTTCGTAGGGAGCGACTCGGTCGAACTCCGGCGCGAGCACGAAGGATGGGAGGTCGACGCCTTCTTCAAGGTAGCCGTAAGAAACGTAGGGGTCGGTACTCATTGGATCGTCAACGTCCTGTCAAAGTCGTTTTCGAGTCGGTCTCGAAGGCATTTCGAGTGTAGGGCCCGCTCGGCTCTCGACCTTACGGGAACCGTCTCTCGGCCAACGAGGGACGCGACTAGCGCCCCTGGAGACGCACGTCGAACGCGTCACGTAACGCGTCGCCGATGAAGTTGAGAGAGATGACGGTGAGCACGATGAGTATCCCGACCGGATAGATCAACCACCACTCGCCCGCGTACAGGTACGTCACACCCTGGGAGAGCATGGAGCCCCAGTTCGCAGCGGGCGGCGGTATCCCGAAACCGAGATAGCCCAACGCGGCGAGCGCGAGGATGGCGTCGGCGACCTGGAAGGTGATGTTCACGACGATCGTGCCGATCGCGTTGGGCACGATGTGCAAGAAGATGCTTCGACCTGCTCCGCCGCCCATGCCCTTCACGGCTTGGATGTACTCGCGCGTTCGAAGCGTCAGGGTCTCGCCTCGAATGAGACGCGCCGGCACCAACCACGCAAAGAAGGCGACGGCCAACGTCAAGTTCAGTTGGTTGACGTGAACGATCGCGGCCATGAGCAAGAGGACGAACAGCACCGGGATCGATAGCAGCGCGTCGACGATGCGCATCATGATCGTGTCGACGACGCCGCCAAAGTAGCCGGACACTGCACCCCACAAGACCCCGAACACGCCGGCGAGTAACGCCGCCGCGAAGCCGATCTCGATCGAGGACTGCCCACCCGACATGAGGCGCCCGAGTTCGTCGTAGCCGACGTTGTCCGTGCCAAGGGGATGCCCGTGACCCGGCGACGTGTTGGCGATGCTCAGGTTCGACGAGATCTGATTCGAGTGATAGAAGACTGGTCCCACGAAACAGAAGAGGACGATGAGGACGATGAGGACCGCGCCCACGATGGCCAACTTGTTGTCCATGAAGACCTCGAAGATGTTGGCGCCGCGCTTGCGCTTCGCGCGAACCATCTGAGAGACGACTTCGGGCTCCTGGAGGGCGATGTCCGGCTCGATCTGATCGGTCATCGCCCGAGTCCCTTTCGTGTCCGTCGTGGCGTGGTCACGAGAGACGCACCCTTCGGTCAATGATCCCGTAGCCAATATCCGCGACCAGATTCCCGATGACCGTGAAGACCGCGACGACCAGCGTGAGAGCTAGGAGCACCGGGTAGTCACGCGTCTGCGTGGACGTCCAGAAGAGCAGTCCGACCCCGGGATAGTTGAAGACGGACTCCGTGATCAGATTGCCCGAAAGCAGCGCCGGAACGCTCAAGCCGAGCAAGGTCACGATTGGCAGGACGGCGTTTCTCAACATGTGACGAAAGAGGACACCCGCCTTCGTGACGCCCTTCGCGCGCGCGGTGCGGATGTAGTCCTGCGCCAGGTTCTCAATGGCTGACGATCGCATGTAGCGACTGAACGACGCAACGCCCACGATCGTCAGTGTCAACACTGGCAAGATCATGGCTTTGGGATCGGTGATCGAGCCACTGACCGTGGGTGTCTGGGGCGCCGAGGGCGGCAACCACTTCAAGAAGACGGAGAAGAACGCGATCAACAAGAGACCGAGCCAGAACGTCGGCATCGAGTAGCCGATGAACGAGAAACCGGTCAGCGCGTAGTCGTCGGGCTTGTTTCGACGCACGGCCTGATAGATGCCGAGTGGGATGGCGATGATGATCGTGATGAGCAGAGCGAGACCACTCAAGTACGCGCTCTTCGGCAAGTCCATCGACAACAGCGTCGACACCGGTTCGTTCAACTTGTACGAGTAGCCGAGGTTGTGGTGAACGAGTATTCGGTCGACGTAGAACCAGTACTGATCGAAGAAGGGCCGGTTGTAACCGTTCGCGACGTTAAAGGCGTGAATGGACGATTGCGAGGCGCGTACGCCGAGTTCGGCACGCGCCGCGCCGCCCGGCAGGAGGTGCAACAGGGTGAAGGTAGCCATCGACACCAAAATCACGACGACGACTGATTGCCCGATCCTCTTGACTAGGAACCGCGTCACGCGACAACCGTCGCGAACTCAGGAGAGGGAGGGAACGAAGACTTCATCGAGCAAGACCTTAGCGAGCGGCGAGCCCGAGAAGGAGTCCGTCCGCGGCGACCGCGGGACTCGTCGTCAGAAAGAGAGGAACGCCATCCTCCGGCGCGATCACTTCTTCCACTTCGTCACCTTCTAGGGAGCGGACGGTGCCGAGTATGGAACCGGCACGCACCTCGTCACCCACGCGCACGTTCGAACTCCACCAGCCGCCGTTCGTACTTCGCAACCACAACCAGTGACTTATCTCGATCGGTGCGGGGGCTGGCTCGAACGTCGCGGGCAGCACGCCCAACATCGCGAGCACTCGACGCACGCCTTCTTCGTGGAGTCGTACCGACGCCTCGTCGACAAGTCCTCGTCCGCCGGCTTCCGCGGTGATCGACGCGATACCCGCCTCGGCCGCGCCTGCGCTCGAGGTGCCAGCGATGGGGCTGTCCGAGCGTTCGGTTCGGATCATGTAGCCGAGGCCGTACGCGAGTGCCAACGCGCGCGACTGACCTTCTACCGCGGACGCGTCGAAGATCGTAAAGGGTTCCAGGTCCTCGACCTGGTCGCCCGCGTGCATGTCGACGTGAAACTGTGCCGGACGAATTGCGGTGTCAAAGATGGCGGCCGCGAGGCGTTCGGTGAAACTCCCGTTCGCGTCGCCGGGGAAACATCGGTTCAAGTTGAGACCGTCGTGGGGGACGACGAAAGCGCTACGCGCTTCGAACGACGCGACGTTGGCCATCGGCACGACGCGCAGACTACCGCGCAACGCCGACTCGTCGAGGGTGTCGAGGAACCGTCGTAGCCCCAACATCGACGTGTACTCACATCCGTGCACGCCCGCCATCAGCGAGACGGTCGGGCCTAACGACGGATCGCCGTATTCGTAGAAAGGAACATCCGAGCCGACGAGGCCAGTGGCCCCGCCGACTCGGATGGTTGTTTTCTTCACTATGTATTCAAGACGCCCTAGTCGAAACGACTATTTCGCGAGCTTCCAGAACTCGGGGGTGAAGTTCAGCAACGGACTCTGAGTGACGCCCGTCAACTTGTTACTGATCTCCGAGATCTGAAAGTCAGGGTCCGGCTGCCATACGACGGGGAGCTGCTGCGCCAAGTAGTTCTCGTACTTGTAGAGAACGGACGTGCCCGTAATCGTGTGCGTCGCGTTGATGTTGGCGTCGTTGGTCGCGTTCGAGTAGCTACCCTCGTTGATGTTCGAGCCGGTCTCAAAGATCGATTCACCCGTCGGGTAGTAGTCAGGTCCGTACGACCAACCCTGGCCCCAGTTCTCCATCTGCCACGTGCACGTCGCGCCCTTGCAGGGCGTCGCGTTCGCGAGGATCGTGTTGAACGGCGCGGTCGTCAACGTAATCTGAATTCCGTCTTGGGCGAGGTTCGACTTCAACTGCTGCATGAACTGGGTCACGTAGGTGAAGCCGTTGTTGTACTGGAGGTTGAAGACCAGTTTCTCACCCTTCGTGATGCCAGCGCCACAGTCGGTCGCGGCCGTTCCGACCTTCGCGCACGTCGTCACGCCACCGGGCTTCACGGTCCAACCGTGGGCCTTCAACAGCGCCGCCGACTTCGAAGGACTGTAGGGGTACGGGTTGGACGCCTCTTGCGGTGTCGACAGGTTGCTCTTGGGCTCGATCGGCACGGGACCGTACGTCGGATACCCGTAGCCGTAGAGCGCTTTCTTCACGTCAACGGACTGGTTGACCATCTCCTGGAACGCTTGGCGGAAGTAGAGCTGCTTGAAGATTGGTCCGACCGTCGGGTTGTTCATGTTCATCGGGAAGTAGTTGATGCCCCACCCGATCCACGGTGAACTCGTGTAGCCCTGACTCTTGATGACCGGAATCTGACTCGAGTCCTGCGGCGGTGTGTAGCCGTAGTCGATCGAGCCTGCGCGCAGTGCGTTGAACTCTGCCGCGTCGGTCGTGTACGGCAGCAGTGTCAGCTGCGCGTACGAGGCCTTCACTGCGCCCGAGTACTTCGAGTTCGGCACGAAGACGGTGTAGCCGGTGGTCTCGAAGGTCTTCAGCTTGAAGGGACCGTCGACGACCTGCCACAGCGGGTTCGACGCGTAGGTCGCGAGTGACTTCGCCTGTGTGCTCAAGAAGTTGAACACGGCCTTCGCGCCGGCGGTCGTCGTCGTGTAGTTACCGATCTTGCCCGACGTGGACTCCTTGTCCCACGCGTGCTGCGGCATGGGAGTGATCTGGCTCAACTCGTTGTAGAGGAACCAGGTCTGGGAGTACGCCTTGTCGAGGTGAAAGACCACCGTCGACGCGTTGGGCGCGGACATCGACAGCACGTTGTCCGGAAACTCACCAGGCACGAACACGGGCCAGATGCTGGTCTCCGCCTTCAAGATCTGCATGAAGAAGAGAACGTCCTCTGACGTGACGGGCTTGCCGTCAGCCCAGTTGTACTTGTTCATCGTGATGGTGACCGTCTTGCCACCATTGGTGAACACGGGCTGCTTCGCGAGTGAGAGTGATTCGTTGAACGACGGCTGATTGCCAGTACCGAACCAGTACAAGGGGCGGAACATCAGCGCCTGGAACTGGTAGAGGTTGACGTTGCTGTAATAGGTTCCGCTCATCACCGGAAAGATGTAGTTCGGGATGACGGCCGGTGGCAACGCGAAAGTAACATCACCCGACGTCGATGCCGCCGTCGCGCTCGTTGACAGTCCAGCCCCGATGCTGATCAGACTTGCGCAAGTGACTAAGCACGCGGCGAGCGTACCTACTCTCTTCGTGAACAACTTCTTCATGCGTGGCTCCCCTTAGTACGTTGTCTATCGACCCCGTCTTGTGCTTTTCGTCAGGCTAACCGCGTGGTGTGGTCGCACGCAACAACGCCTCGCCCAGTTTCTTCAGACTTCATTCTCCCGAAACAAGCGTTAACGAAGTGTTCACTCCTACGCAACAACGCAGCTCATTCCTAAGCGTCGAGGTCGTCCGAGGTCCCTCTCGAGGTGGGCATCCCAACCGCGACGCGCTCGAGCGGGAAGTGGCACGCCGCGACGTGATTAGTTGAAAAGGTCCGAAGCATCGGCTCTTCCTCGGCGCAGAGGTCTTGGGCGCGATCGCATCGAGTTCGAAAGCGACAGCCCGAGGGAGGGTTCAACGCGCTCGGCAACTCGCCACGCACGACGTGGCCGCCCTTCGTACGTTCGACCTCGGGCGACGGAATCGGTATGGCTTCGATGAGACGCGCCGTGTACGGGTGAGCGGGGTGCTCGTAGATGACCTCGCTCGGTCCGATCTCGACCATCTTTCCCAGGTACATGACGCCGATCGTGTCCGCCAAGTACTTCACGACCGCGAGGTCGTGCGAGATGACGATGTAGGTCAGGTCATGGGTCGACTGCAGACGTCGCATGAGGTTCAAGACCTGGGAGCGGATCGACACGTCGAGGGCGCTCACGGGTTCGTCGGCAACGACGAGCTTGGGATTCAGGGCGAGGGCGCGCGCGAGGCCGATGCGCTGACGCTGGCCCCCGGAGAACTCGTGCGCGTAGCGATCGACGGCGTCGGGCGCGAGACCCACGTCGGCGAGGAGTCCCTGGATGATCTCGTTCTGTTCTTCGCGACTCCCGATCCCCTGGATGGCGAGCGGCTCGCGCAAGATCGCGCCGACGCGCATGCGGGGGTCGAGCGAGGCGTAGGGGTCTTGGAACATGAGTTGGAAGTTCCGGCGCTCGGCCCGCAGCTTCTTGTGGTCGTACTTGGTGATGTCGTCGCCGTTGAACTCGATCGCGCCTGAGTCGGACGACTCGAGCGCCGTGACGAGACGACCAACCGTGGTCTTGCCGCAACCGGACTCGCCCACCAGGCCGAACGTCTCACCTTGGCGAACGCTGAACGAGACGTCCGACACCGCGTGAACGCGATGCTTCGAACCTCGAGAGAGGAACGCTCCCCCGACCGGGAACTCTTTGACCAGGTTCTTCACTTCCAAGATCACGCGCGCTTGGCTCTCCTCGGCGCGGCCCGCACTCCTTCGAGACGACGACATGTCGAGCGGTCCGTCGATGGGGTGCCAGCACGCGAAGGTGTGCGCGTCACTCGGTCCCGTCAAAGGCGGCTCGTCGGTGCGGCACTTATCGGTGGCGCGCTCGCACCGAGCGGCGAAGCGACAGCCGACGGGCGGGTTCGTCAGGTCCGGTGGAAGACCGGGGATGCTGTAGAGACGCTGTTGGTTGTCTTGTTCGAGCCGGGGGATCGACGCGAGCAGTGCTTGGGAGTAGGGGTGACGCATCTCGTCGAAGAGGGCTTCGGTCGAGCACGACTCGACAGCCTTGCCGGCGTACATCACCATGACCCGGTCGGTGCGGCCCGCGATGACGCCCATGTCGTGCGTTATCAAGAGCACGGCCATGCCGAGCTTGTCCTTCAGGTCACTCAAGAGTTCGAGGATCTGGGCCTGGATGGTCACGTCCAACGCTGTCGTGGGCTCGTCGGCTATCAACAGCTTCGGATCGCACGCGAGCGCCATGGCGATCATGACGCGCTGGCGCATACCGCCGGAGAGCTGGTGGGGGTAGTCCCCCAGGCGTTCTTTGGGTCGAGGGAGACCGACGAGGCCGAGGACTTCCACAGCACGCTCCAGCGCCTCACGATGATTGGCGCCGCGGTGGATTCGCACCGGCTCGGCGACCTGATCGCCGATGGTCTTCGTGGGGTTCAGCGACGTCATCGGGTCTTGGAAGATCATCGCGATGTCGTTCCCGCGGATCTCGTGCATCTCGTTGTAGTTGAGCGGGGCCAGGTCGCGACCCATGAACTCGACGCTGCCACCCACGATGTGTCCCCCGGGCGGCAACAGTTGCATGATCGACAGCCCCGTCATCGACTTGCCACAGCCGGACTCGCCCACGATGCCGAGCGTCTCACCCGCGTCGATGTGCAGCGTGACGCCGTCGACGGGCGTGACCGACTTGTGTCGCATGTCAATGCGAACCGCAAGGTCCTTGATATCTAGTATGCGACTCACGGGCTCTCCTCTTAACTGAGTCCCTTAGGTACCTCGTGCTTGCATTCGATCTGCGTCAAACATCACGAACGCGTAGGCACAGTGTACGTGTCTCGTGAGTGTCGAATTAGCGAACGCCGTCGAAGCGAAGATAGTGTTCTTGAAGAAGACTTAGCGTCTGGCGACCCCAGGGGTAGCGTTCGTAAGGCTCAACGATGAGTGGTCGTGAAGACGGCCGAAGGGTGTCCAACATGCGCGTTTTTGACTCGAATTGGCTGCAAATCGAGGAGTATCTGAGCCACGACGATCGCATCGTCCTACCGATCGGATCGACCGAACAACACGGATTCCTCTCGCTCGGTACCGACGCACTGTGTGCCGAACGGGTCTCCGTCGAAGCCGCGGAGCCCCTCGGCGTACCGGTTTTGCCGGTGCTGCCCTTCGGTATGGCTCCCTACTTCACCTCGTACCCCGGGTCGATGAGCCTTCGACTCAGCACGTACATCGAAGTCATGCGCGATCTCTTGAACTGCCTCGAGCACCAGGGCTTTCGACGCATCGCCGTCATCAACGGTCACGGGGGCAACGCGCCAGTTGCCGGGCTCATTCGCGAGTGGCTGTGCCTTCCGCGAGACGAAGAGATGCAGGTCCTCTTTCACAGTTGGTACAACGGGCCCGAGACGGTCGTCGCGGCGAATACTTTTCACCCTGACCAGATGCACGGCGCGTGGGTGGAGAACTTCCCTTGGACGAGGATCGCCGGCGCCGACGCGCCCGCGCCGAAAGCAGTCGTGCCCCGCGAGCTGCTGATGAACCTCGGTCCTGACGCGATCCGAGAACTCGCTCCAGACGGCGCCATGGGCGGTCCGTACGAAGCCCCAGATGACGTGATGGACAAGGTGTGGGCCGCTGGGGTCCAAGAAGTACGAACGATTATCGAATCAGGATGGGTACGAAACCAATGAGCAACGAACAGCAACCACTCGCCGGCAAGGTCGCCCTCGTCACCGGCACCACGCAAGGCATCGGTCGGGGCATCGCCGAAGCACTCACGCGCGATGGCGCGACGGTCCACGGCATTGACAAGGACACGGTGGACGTCACTGACTCCAAAGCCGTGAACGCCTTCGTCGCGAGCATCGGCGGCGCCGACATCTTGGTGAACAGCGCCGGCGGCGTCCGTGGCCAGATCGGCAAGCCCATCGAAGAGGTCACCGACGAGCAGTGGCGCGACGTGGTCGAGTCGAACCTCACGGGAGCGTTCATCTGCGTGCGCGCGGTCGTGCCGTCGATGAAGGAGCGCGGCTGGGGCCGCATCGTGACGATCTCGTCCGGTGCCGGACGCAGCGTCAGCCTCACCGGCATCCAGGCCTACGCCAGCGCGAAGGCCGCCCAGATCGGTTTCACGCGTCAGATGGCGCACGAACTCGGTCGCTTCGGCATCACGGTCAACTGCGTAGCGCCAGGCTTTGTGCTCTCGAACCCCACCTCCATCGCGCAGTGGGAGAGCTACGGCGACGAGGGCCAACAGAAGTTGCTCGACGCGATTCCCACGCGGCGACTCGGCACCGCCGAGGACATCGCGAACGGTGTTCGTTTCTTCGTGAGCCCGGACTCCTCATGGATCAGTGGTCAGACGCTCTCGGTGGACGGCGGCCATGCTCTCTACTAAGCACGACACCCAGTCGTACCTCGACGAACTCGCCGAGTACGTCGCGATTCCGAGCATCTCGCGCGACGCGTCGCTCGAGACGATGACCATGGCAGCCAACTGGCTCGTTCGTCAACTCGACTTCGCCGGCGCCTACGTCGACGCGACGAAGGGCCACCCCGTCGTTCGTGGTGAGTGGCTCGGCGATCCCTCGGCGCCGACGATCCTGGTCTACGGCCACTACGACGTGCAGCCCACCGGCGATCTCGCCGAATGGATCACGCCTCCCTTCGAACTGACCGTCGACGGCGACGTCATGCGTGGACGCGGCTGCACCGACGACAAGGGCCCGGTGTTCATCGTGCTGAAGGTCGCCCGCGCCTTCATGGCCCAGGAGGGTCGACTGCCTTTGAACATCAAATTCCTCTTCGAAGGTGAGGAGGAAGTCGGCAGCACACATCTCGAGGAGTACGTGCGCGAACACGCGAAGGAGTTGGCCTGTGACCTCGTGATCTCGGCCGACGGCGCGATGTGGCGTCCGAGCGAACCGTCGCTCTCGTTGATGTCGAAGGGTCTCGTCACTTTGAGCGTCGAAGTCCACGGCGCGAATGATGACTTGCACTCGGGACGCTTCGGTGGCACCGTCGCCAATCCCCTGCACGGGCTCGCACAGATCGTCGCGAGTTTGCACACACCAGAAGGCGCCATCGCCGTCGACGGTTTCTACGACGGGATCGCCCCGCTCAGCGACGAGCGCCGTCGCGAACTCGCCGACGTCGTGTTCGACGACGACCAGTGGCGCGATCAGCTCGGCGTCCCCGAACTGTTCGGCGAGCCTGGTTTCTCCACCATCGAACGACTCTGGGAACGCCCCACACTTGAGGTCAACGGCATGCAAGGCGGTGGCAAGTACACCGTGATCCCCCACGTCGCCGTCGCGCACATCTCGTGTCGACTAGTCCCGGGTCAAGACCCGACGAAGGTGCTCGCCGCCGTCGTCTCCCATCTCGAACACCAGAGCCTCCCGGGGTTGACGATCAAGGTGCTGCCCGACGAAGCGATCGTGCCGGCGTACACGATCGGCGCCGATCACCCTGCGATTCGCGCGGCCACCGAAGCGTTGGCGGGAACGTACCCCGGCGAGAAGGTGCTCCTCGCCTGCATCGCCGGCACCCTCCCCGCGACCGCCCTCTTCGAGTCGGCCCTCGGCGCGAAGACGCTGTTCTTCTCGTTCTCGACCTCCGACGAGAAGTTGCACGCACCCAATGAGTTCATGCGCATTCGACGATTGGGCGAAGGCATGCAAGCGTGGGAGCAGCTGTGGCGCCTCCTGGCCGATGGCCCTCATCGCCTAGAGAAGGTCTCCTTCTTCAATGACTGAGTCGAGTCACGCTGCCCTCGAGCAGTTGAACCAAGAGTTCTTCGAAATCCAGAACACGATCGATCCGTTGTCGGCCACGCTGCTCGGCATCACCGGCTACGACGCACTCCTCCCCGATCCGAGTCGCGAGGGGTACGCGCGCGGCGCGGCGCGTTTCCAATCGCTGGAGGATCGCCTCGGTGAACTCGACGTCGACGCGATGTCCGACGCCGACCAGGTCAACGCCGCGGTCCTCGCGCGCCTCTCCTGGGGCGCCCGCACGGACCTCGAAGAGGGGATCTGGGAGGCCGACGCGGCCGCGGAAGGTTACGCGTCACCGCACGCCATGGTCTTCATGTGCGTGCCCGCCGCGCGCGCGAACGACAACGCTTCCGCGCGGGACTACCTCACCCGTCTCGAGGGACTCGGCAACTTCTTCGACGCCCTCACCGAGCGCTACGCGCAGGCCCACGACGACGGACGGCACTCGACCGCGGTGGGTATCAACCGCGCGCTCGATCAACTGCGCGGACATCTCGAACTGAGCATCGACGTCGACACGCTCGCCAATCCTCACGTCGCCGACGGTGTTGACGCCGACGCGTTTCTAACCCGGTCTCGCGCGATCGTCGCCGACGTCGTTCGCCCGGCTATCGACCGTCTCTGCCAGTACCTCGCTAACGACATGCTGTCCGTCGCGCGTGACGAAGAGCACGTGGGCATCTGCTGGGTCGAAGGCGGTGAGTCGTCGTACCGCAAGGCCGTGCGACGTCACACGACGACCGATCTCAGTCCCGACGAGATCCACGCCATCGGCCTCGAGCGTCTCGAAGGGCTGCAAGCTCGATGGTCGGAATTGGGCCAGCGTGTTCTCGGTGAATCCGACGTGCCCACGATCTTGACGCGCCTACGCGAGGATCGGTCCCTGCGCTTCACCACGTCGAACGAGATCGTCAAGGTCGTCACCGACGCGCTCGATCGCGCCGAAGCCGCGCGCGACGGTTGGTTCGCGCACTACGACATCGCCGACTGCGTGATTGAAGAGATCCACCCCATCGAAGCGAAGAGCGCGGCGCTCGCCCACTACCGACCGCCGGCCCAAGACGGCAGTCGTCCCGGCGCCCACTGCGTCTTGACGACGGACCCAGCGTCGCGGTTCACCTACGAGTACGAGGCCCTGGCCTTTCACGAAAGCACACCCGGCCACCACCTCCAGATCGCGCTCGCCCAGACGCTGGACACGTTGCCGACGTACCGCCGGTTTCTCGACGCGCAAGTCTGCGGGTTCGTCGAAGGCTGGGGACTCTACAGCGAGGGTCTCGCCGACGAGATGGGGCTCTACAGTTCCGACCTGGCCCGTCTCGGCATGCTCTCGTTCGACGCGCTGCGCGCGTGTCGACTCGTCGTCGACACGGGGATGCACCATCTGGGTTGGTCGCGCCAGCGCGCCGTCGACTTCATGTGGAACAACACCGCGACGACAACCTCGAACGTCGCCAACGAGATCGACCGCTACGTCGGTTGGCCCGGTCAGGCGCTCGCGTACATGATCGGGCGACGTGAGATCGAACGCCTCCGTGGCGTGGCGACGCGAGAACTCGGCGACAACTTCGACGTTCGTTCCTTTCATTCGGCGGTGCTCGAGAACGGGGCCGTTCCCCTGGACGTTCTCGAATCGGTGGTCACCAAATGGATCGACCAACGTCGAACAGCATCGAATTAGAGAACACCAACCACCAACTAAGGAGAACCAGTGCGCGTTACCATCAACGACAATGAACTGAACGTCGAAGTCCTCGGCGACAAGGGACTGCCCGTCCTCATCGCGCACCACGGTGGCGGTGGCATCGGGTCACTCGCCGAGCCGAAGGCCACCTTCGGACCGCTCGCCGACATCTTCCAAGTCGTGGTCTTCGACGCGCGCGGGTGCGGCCTGAGCGAGGGCAAGCCCCCCTTCTCCCACGCCCAGTGGGCGGCGGACGTCGACGGTCTACGCGAGTGGATCGGCGCCGACCAGATCGTCGTCACCGGTGGCTCCTACGGCGGCTTCATCGCGATGGAGTACGCCATCGCGTACCCCGAGCACACCCGTGCGATGATCCTTCGCGACACGTCACCCGACAACTCGAACCTCACGCGGGCTTTCGAGAACGCGCGCGAACAGACGCG
>DASZIH010000037.1:0-8709 GCA_035949355.1 Acidimicrobiales bacterium | reverse complement strand
CGGGCTCATCGGCGCCGCGCGACCCTAGAGCACGTGACCCTCTCTCTCTCGGTCATCATCCCGGCCTACAACGAGGCCGAGCGCCTCGCCGTCGGGTACGAACGGCTCGCTCCGACGCTGGCGTCTATGGATCCCTCGACGGTCGAGGTCATCGTCATCGACGACGGCTCCAGTGACGACACGTTGAAGCGCGCCCACGAGGTCTACGGTCACTTGGAACACGCGCGCTTCGTCCAACAGCCCGCCAACTTCGGCAAGGGCGCGGCCCTGCGCCTCGGCATCGCGCTGGCACAGGGCACCAACGTCATCACCGCCGACGCCGACATGGCCATCGATCCGCGACAGTTTCCCGACTTCGTGGCCGCCCTCGCCGACAGCGCGCTGGTGCCGGGCTCTCGAGCGCTCTCGGGCAACATCGTCTACGACGCGCGCCTTCGCACGTTCGCGGGCGCGGCGTTCAATCGACTGGTTCGCCACTACACGGGCACCGCGCTGCGCGACACGCAGTGCGGGTGCAAGGGATTCCAACTCGGACCGGCGCGGCTCCTGGCGCTCCTCACGATGATCGACGGCTTCGCCTTCGACGTCGAGATGCTCTTCCTCGCCGACCGACTCGGTCTCAGCGTGCAGCCGCTCCTCGTGACGTGGCAGGACGTCGGCGGCTCGTCAGTTCGACCGGGTCACGACGCGTGGTCCATGCTCCAAGACATCCGCGGTCTCCAGAAGACCCACTACGAAAACCCCGTCGTCGAACTTCCGGCTACCGTGTCGGTGAGTGACGTCGCCCCGCTCGCGAAGGACGCTCGACTCCACGGTCTCGTGATCGCACGAAACGACCGCGACGCCCTGCTCGTGCTCGGACGTGACGGCGCGCTCGGCGGACTCACGCTCGCGAGCGCGTTAGGGGGAACCCTGCGTACCGCCCGTCTCGATGAACTGAACCAACGTCGCTACGAGGCCGTTTAGTCGCGGCGAGGGAGCAGCCAGTTCGTCACGAGCTCGGGCGCCCGATCGCTCCACTCTTCCGCGGTGATGGCGTAGCGAGCGTGATCCTCCCAGGCGCCGTCGATCTCGAGGTAGCGCTCGGAGACGCCCTCGAATCGCAGGCCGAGTTTCTCGACGACGCGTCGCGAGGGTGTGTTTCGCGGAATGATGTTGATCTCGACGCGGTGCAGTCGAAGTGACTCGAAGGCGTACTGCAGCATCGTGACGACGGCTTCGGGCATCAGTCCCTGTCCCGCCACCGCCTCGTCGATCCAGTATCCGATGTAGGCCGACTGCAGTGGTCCGCGTTGGATCGACGAGAGCGTGATCTCGCCGACGAATCGACCGTCGACGAAGATCCCAAAGCCGAAGCCGGTACCGATCTGTCGCTCGCGTTCGCGTATGGCGCATCGACTCACGAAGCTGCGGTGGTCCTCCGCCAAATGCGTGGCGTGCGCCGAACGGGGCTCCCACTTCAACAGCCAGTCGCGGCATCGGGTGCGAACCTCGATCCACTGTTCGTAGTCCTGCTCATTCATAGTGCGCAGCACGATCCGTCGCCCGTGCAAAGTGATGGGCGAATAGACCGCGCTTCGTGTCGTTACCATGAGCGAGTTCTCACTCTCTCAAAGTTACAGGCCACCGTCGGTCACTGAATCACGAGTTCACGAGCGAACTCGTTATCCCATCCAAAATGTCGTTTTCCGAACTCAAAAGCTCGGTCACGTGAAAGCGCTCCATGATCGCGTCGAGAACGTAGAGCCCTGCGGGCAGGACGTCCTCTCTCCCGAGAACCATCCCAGGATGCGTCAGTCGCTTCTCGGGAGGCTCGCCCGCGAGCAGGTCGCGCCAGTGCTGCACGCTCGCGCGAGTGATCACGCGATGATGCACCACCTCACGGTCGTAGACCGTGATCGCGGCCTCGAGTTGCGCGAGGGTCGCGACGGTTCCAGCGAGACCCACGAGTCGAACGTTCGCCACGACCTCGTGCAGCGCGGGCGCCGTCTCGAACGCCCGGTCCAGTTCTTCCTTGATCATGGATCTGGTAGCGAGATCGCTCGACGACGTCACGACACCTCTTCCGAGGGCACGTTCGGTCACCCGAACACAGCCGAGTTGCATCGAGTGGCTGACGAGGACCCCGTTGAGCTCGACCGCGAGTTCGGTCGATCCTCCCCCGATATCGACGATCATGGTGGGCGAGGCGACCGGGTCGAGATCGTCGGTGGCGCCGGCGAAGGAGAGCGCGGCTTCTTCGTCGCCGCGCAGGACTCGTGCGTCGAAGCCCACGATCTCGTGCGCGGCGTCGAGGAACACCGAACCGTTGCTCGCGTCGCGCACCGCCGACGTCGCCACGAGCAGACCTCGCGCCACGCCCTCGGCGTCACAGGCTTCGCGGTAGTGACGCAGCACGGCGAACGTTCGCTCCATCGCTTCGGGTAACAGTGACCGCGACTTGTCGACGCCTTCGCTCAGTCGCGTGATATTCATCTCACGAACGAGCGCCTCGCCGTTCGCGCCGACGATCAGCATTCGTGTCGAGTTGCTCCCGCAGTCGATCGCCGCGACGACGTCACCCACGTACGTCCTCCACGACGAGGTCCCCTACGTCGAGAGTGCTCGCCACGACTTCGCCGACCGGATCGTCCGCTCCCACGAGGAAGTTCGCGAGATGCGCGTGCAGGCATTTGACTCCCACGCGCGTGCCCCCGACGCCGCCCACGGGCTGGACGAGATCGGTGCGCACGGTCGCCGCGCTACGGCGACGCGCGTACTCGTCATGCGTACGCTGCAGATCGTCCGCGTCCACGAGCACTTCGAACCGGTGCACCCCGCCGTCACCTTCGATGCGACTGACCGCGTCGTGAAGATCCGGATCGACCAGCCAGTAGAGGGTCGGCATGGGCGTCCCGTCACGTAGGTGGGGTTCGTTCTCAATGACGACGGGTCGTCCGTCAACGCGGCGAACGACCACGGCGAAGCGGCCGGCGAGGGGGCGTCCGAGTAACGATTCGACGAGCGCGAGGTCGTCGGGTAACGCGTCGTGAAAGGTCAACGCCAGAACTCTAGGGTGCGAACCAGCCGAGAGAGATAGGCGTTCGCGCTGGTGTGGCGCGTCACGGTCGAGGCCGGCGAACCAGTCGACAGTCCCGCGTTCGCGGGCGAGACCAGCGGCTGCAGTCCGGGATCGGCCGAGCTCGGCGAGACCTGTCCCGCGGCGTTGCCCGGCAGCACCTGGATCAGACTCTGACCCGGAGAGACCAATTGGTACTGCGCTCGCGCTAACTGTGTCGCCGCAGCCTTCGTGTCGACGGTCTTCGCCTGATTCGTCAGGGAGAGTTCTTCACGCTGCAGGGCTTTGATCTGAGCAGCCGTGGCATTGATCTGTGCCTGTTGGTGCCACAACGCGGACGCGGGGAACCAACCAACCAACATGACGGCAGCGGTCAGCACGCCAAGGGGCAACATCCAGCGGTTACGGCCGCGCACGTCGACGTTATGTGTTGCTGACACTTGCCGCCCCCGACAGAGACTCTGAAACTAATGATCGATCTTGACCGCTCAAACGTTTTCGTTGCTAAGGACACATCCTACCCCGCGCCATTCTGAAAAGTCGACAACGCGTGCGTTTCACTGCGTGCGTCGCACGACGCGGCGTTGCCTGCCTACGCGAACGCGCTGCAGGTCGCCATCGTCAGGCGCCGCTTGATCCTTTGGCCCCTGACAACGAGGCAGAGCCAAGGAAGCGAGCTTGGTCACCGAGCTGTTCCTCGATTCTCAACAATTGATTGTATTTTGCAACACGATCGGAGCGCGCGGGCGCGCCGGTCTTTATCTGACCCGCGTTCGTCGCCACCGCGACGTCGGCGATGGTTACGTCTTCGGTCTCACCTGAGCGGTGCGAGATGACGACGCTGTAGCGATTGAGGTTGGCCATGCGCACCGTATCGAGCGTCTCGGTCAACGTGCCAATCTGGTTCAACTTCACCAAGATCGAGTTCGCCACGCCGCGATCGATCCCCTTTTGCAACAACGAGGTGTTCGTGACGAAGACGTCGTCACCGACGAGTTGGACCTTCGATCCGAGCTTCTCGGTGAGCGAGCGCCAACCGTCCCAGTCCTCTTCGGCCATGCCGTCTTCGAGCGAGACGATCGGGTAACGACTGCAGAGGTCCACCCAGTAGTCGACGAGCTCGTCGCTCGTGAGCACGCGCCCTTCTCCGTCCAAGTGATACGAACCGTCACGGTAGAACTCGCTGGCCGCGGGGTCCATCGCGATCGCCATGTCGGTGCCGGGCGTACGGCCGGTCGACTCGATTGCTTCGATGAGCACCTTGACGGCCGATTCGTTGTCGGGCAGGTCCGGCGCGAAGCCACCCTCGTCACCGACAGCCGTGTGGAGTCCGCGCTTCTCGAACACGGCCTTGAGTGCGTGGTACGTCTCGGTGCCCCATCGCAGCGCCTCGCTGAACGACGCCGCCCCTACGGGCATCACCATGAACTCTTGAAAGTCGATGGTGTTCCTCGCGTGCGCACCACCGTTCACGACGTTCATCATCGGTACCGGCAAGACGTGCGCGTTCACGCCGCCCAAGTACTGGTACAGCGGCAGGTCGCTCTCGATGGCGGCGGCCTTCGCGTTGGCGAGCGACACCGCGAGGATGGCGTTGGCACCCAGGCGAGCCTTATTCGCCGTGGCGTCCAGGTCGATCATGGCGAAGTCGACGGCGCGCTGATCCTCCGCTTCGTAGCCCTCGAGCGCGTCATTGATCTCGCCGTTGACGAAGTTGACGGCCGTCTGGACACCCTTTCCGCCCCAGAGGTCTCCTCCGTCACGGAGTTCGACGGCCTCGTGGATGCCCGTCGACGCGCCCGAAGGTGACGTCGCGCGACCGATCGCTCCCGACTCCAGATGTACCTCAGCCTCGACCGTGGGATTGCCCCTCGAGTCCAGAATCTGGCGGCCCAGGACCACTTCAATCGCGCTCATGACGTCTCCTCAGTTCGACCCAACGCTACTCGGCGACCTTCAGTTCTTCGCACGCTCGATCTCTTGGATCACGTCGCGCAAACGCCGCGCGCGATCGCGTAACACGCCCTCGAGGTCGACGCCCGCGAACTGCGCGGCGGCGACAAGGGCACTCAACGCGTCACCCCACGCGTCGTCGACGTCTGACGTCGACTCGGCGTCGCGTACCGGCACGTCGTCGAGTCGTAGCGAGTTCAACGCCTTGAGCGCGCGATCGCGTGACGCGACACCTGACTCTGCAGCCGCGTCGACGGCAGTCGCTTTTCTCAAGAGTTTGGTGTAGAGGGTGAGCGCGGGGAGTTGCCACGCGATGCCGTCGGTGATGCTCTCTCGGCCCTTCTCGTTCTGCTTGAGGACTTCCCAGCGGGCCGCCACGTCGTCGGAGTCGGTCACCGTCACGTCGCCGAACACGTGGGGATGGCGGCCAATGAGCTTGTCGCGCACGGTGTCCGCGATAGTGGCGAAGTTGAAGATCCGCTCTTCGTCACCCAACTCGGCGTGAAAGAGAATTTGGAAGAGCAGGTCGCCGAGTTCCTCTTCGACGTGGCGAATCGCTTGCTCGTCGTCGAGCCCATCGGCTTCGACGCGAACGAACGTCTCGAGGGCGTCGATCGTTTCGTACGCCTCTTCGAGGAGGTGACGCGTCAGTGAAGCGTGGGTCTGTTCTTGGTCCCAGGGACATTCCGCTCGCAGGCGCTTCATGAAGTCGACGAGGTCGCCCATCGCTTCGCCGGCGTCGCGAAAACCATCGACCCACAATGACGTCAGGTGATCGGCGCGCTCGAAGGACGCCAGCGCGGACGCTCGAACGACGGCGATCTCCTCGTCGTCGAGTCCGAGATGATGCAGGACTACGACGTCGAGCGTCGCCGGCAGTCGGTCGGCGACGCTGGCGAGCACTGCGGGCGAGTACGTCTGGAGGATCAAGAGAGGCCCCGGGCCGCGAAACGAGTCGGTGGATCCGAGTGCGTCGACGACGCGTAGTCCCTCGCTCATCGGATCGCGTCCGAGAGCAGCACACGCCACGTCGATCACGGAAACCGCGGGCTCCGTGATGGTGGTCACCTCGTCACGTTCGCGCAAGAGCTCTACGGTACGCTCCGCCACCGTCGGCGAGCCCGGAACGGCGTAGATGACTTCGTTGGACGGAGCGCCGAGCGCCAGAGTGACGAGGTCGTCGACGATCGCGTGGTAGAGCTCGTCGAACGACGACGCACCTTCGTAGAACGCGTCGTAGCTCTCGAGGTCGCCAAAGTGCGTC
This sequence comes from Acidimicrobiales bacterium, assembly GCA_035949355.1. Lineage (GTDB taxonomy): Bacteria > Actinomycetota > Acidimicrobiia > Acidimicrobiales > RAAP-2 > RAAP-2. The sequence goes on along the minus strand of DASZIH010000037.1, from coordinate 2,434 downwards.
GCGCCCGGGTGTTCACGTGTGCGAAGTCGCACGACCGGCGACGAGGTAAGGAGTGAGCGTGTGCGCAGCGTGACGTGATCAAGCGTGCCGGGTCCGAGACCTACGACACGTACGACGGGCTTCACTTATACGTGGCGGTGGTGGTGTTGAGTTTCTTCGATCCCGTCACGTCACCCGCCGAGGGCGTGCCCGACGCGAAGACGGTCGGACCCGTCGTGTTGAGTCCCCAGCGACCAAAGGCTGGATCGACGTGCACCGCGGCCTGGTCGAGGAGCGTGTTCTTGATGTTGTTGGCGGACGCGGCATTGAGGCTCTGTAGGTCGGCCAGGACGGTCGCGACGGCAACGCTGAAGGGCGTCGGGGTTCGCTTGGTCACCGCGACGTAGAGCGCGTACGTCTGGCCGTTGTTCGAGATGTAGTTGGGCGTGGTGGCGAACGTGTTGAGCGGCAACGACGCCACGTCGGCACGCACGTTGGTGTACGACGTCGACGTTGGAGAGAAGCAGCCAACGGCTCCGCCCTTGGCGGCCGACACCGAGTCCTGCGAGAACTGCTTGACGAGCGCAGTAACGCTGAGTCCCGAGGCCTCACCTTGCGCGAACGCCGTTACCGAGGCTGGAAGGACGAGGGCAACGGAGACGCACAGCCTGTCGTAGCTCGAGGTGTGCTGCGCGTAGTAGGCCTTCGCCGACGCCGTCGTCAGAGGGATCGTGGTCTTGATCTTTTGGACCAAGTACAGCGAGTCGGCCTGGGCGAGGAGCTCCGCGGCGCGCATTTCACTCGGCATGGCGTCTATGGCCTGCGCGGACGTGCCAGGACAGGTGATCGAGTTCGCGCTCGCCTGCGCGGTCATCTCGCCTTCCAACGACGACTGCGCGAGGGCGAGGTCCTGGGCGCTCGGGTGATACTTCAGCGTCTTCGTGACGTACTGGTCGATCGCGAGACCTTCGACGCGCAGGTTGGCCCAGGCCGCCGCTCCCGAGGCCTTGATGGAGTAGCCCCCGCCGCCCGGCGCGTAGCTCGTAGGACTCAGCGCGGTCACGAAACACTGCAACGTGTTGTTGTGCGACATGGCGCTGAACTCACTCTCGAGGGTGTTCGCCGACAACCTTTGATTGTTCACGACGATCCCCGACGAGGAGCTACTGACACCGTAGAGCGCGGCCCCGAGGAGAGCGATGACGAACAGGGCTACGAGGCGACGCACCTAGTCATGCTACCGAATCGACCTTTGACGCCGGACAGCGGGTTCGCACCGAAATCAATGGTCGATGGTTCGTCTCTTCGTCGCGTCGTCGCAGGGCCCCTCTCACCTTCGTGCCACGACGCTCGACGTCGTCATCGCAGAGTCGCTCGTCTGCCTGCGGCTTCCCACGGTGACGGCGAGCAGGAACTCCCCCAACACGAGTGGCATCACGAGACGCGGCGCCTCGCCCCAGATTCCCCACACGAGGCACACGATGAGGTACGGCGTCGCGAACAGCCACAAAAGGTGGCACCGCGCCACGAGGTCATCGCGGTCGAAACTGACGCGTACGAGCCAGCGAATCACGACCGCCATGAGTACGGCCGTCGCCACGCCGGTCATCCCCGCCGCGTTCCAGTGCCCACTCGGCGCGACGTGTTGGACGAAGTGCGGACGATGTCCCCGCGGCAACGTCTCGATCTTCAACGTGGCGTACGTCGCGACGCCCACGACCGTCAAAAGAAGGATCGACCGTGTCCTCACGAACACGTCGACGGCGTTCTTGAAGAGCCGCCCGTGCAGCCCGGGCGCACGGGCCTGTGCGTTTGCGGCGGTGACGAGCAGCACGGGAATGACCAGGAGGGCCGACTCTCGGGTCGCGACGGCGAGCACCATCAACGCCACGCCCATAAGCGTTCGCCCCGACGTCATCGCGGCGAAGACGGCGATGATCAACGCGTAGCTGAGAAAGTCGTACGGCGTGACGACGACGCCCGACGCGCACAGCATCGCAACGACGAGGAGATAAGCGAAGCGGAGGCAGGTGTCCTTGCGAGCGCTGCGCCGATAGAGCAGGAACGACGAGGCGACGAAGGCCGTCGCGTTCGTCAGCACCCACCCGGCGAGGAGACCCGTCGAGTGGGTGCCTCCGAAGAGAACGTGAACCTTGTTCGCCACGTTGGCCAGTCCGATCACGCTCTCGCGGCCTACGACCCGTGACGCGTAGACCCCGCCAAAGTACTGACGTATTGACGATCGATCGTTCAAATAGTGGCCGTAGTGCTCGAGGAGGGCCGTGAGTAGGAGGATGGGAACCCCGAGGCCCAGTACGGCGTCGTCAATCCGCGATTTTGTGGCACTCATGATCGCGCGCGGAGACCTGCCCGTCGCCGCCCGAGGTTCACCCGTTGGCCATCTTGAGTTGATCTATCCCGTCGGCGACGATTCGCATCTGTGCCGACGTGAGTA
>DASZIH010000036.1:0-13336 GCA_035949355.1 Acidimicrobiales bacterium | reverse complement strand
TCGAGGATGAGCCAACCCTTGGACGTGTCGACGTCCGTGTCGTACGGGGGTTGGCCGATGTTGCCGAGTCGTTGGGCCTCTTCCCCGACGCAGTGCAGGAAGAACGTGACGAGGGCCGTCGTCGTCGACTTACCCTTCGTACCCGTCAGCGCCACGACGCGGGATCGGTCCGTCTCCTTCAGCCACAGGTTGAGGGCGGACGTGACCGTGACGCCGTGCAGTTCGAGATTCATCACGTCAGCGCGACGTCTCGGGATGCCGGGGCTCTTCAAGACAACCTCGCAGCCGAGCAGCGCGTCCAGACCACCGTCATCGGTGAGAAGGACGTCGGGGCCGAGACCCGGCGAGTCGTCGACGATGACGAGCTCGCTCACGTCGCGGAGTCGTCGCTCGGTCGCGCGGCCCTCCACGCCGTAGCCAAAGATGCCGACGCGCCGCCCCGCGAGGTCAGCGAAGCCAGTGGGCCGGAACACGGCTGGGTCCTTGGGCGCTTAGGAGTTCTTCGAAGGTTCGGTCCGGTGTCACGTCCTTCGCGAGGGCACGGAGGAACTCAACGTCGGACCATTCGGGCATCTCAGCGACTTTCGCTAACGCGACCGTGCTCTCGGCGGGGTCGCCGACGCACTCGAACGGCTTGAACGTCACCCCTTCACCGACGAGCACGCGAAGCTGATCTTCGCGGGCTGGGTCGCTCAGCGGCTCGTGCCCGAAGATCTCGCGCAGCGTCGCGCGCGCTAGGAAGGGCGCGAGCATCAAGTTGATGAAGAGGCACTTGTCGCACTCGCCGCACCACGTCTCGAAGCGACGATCAAGACGTTGGCTGAACGCGCGATTGCAACTGCGAAAGACGTGGTGGTACTGCGTGAGACGACTGAACGTCTCGGCGACCCAGACCTCGCTTCGATCGCGCAGGAAGCTCGCGACCACGACGTCGGGCCCCACGCGTTCTTCGAGCGCGTCGGCGAGTAGTTGCTCGGCGTCCCACGACTTGCTCCACTGGTGGTTGACGTCGAGGTCGCGCCAGCGAAGGTTGATGGCCGAAGAGGAGTGCTCGTTGCTCATCACCACGCCACCGCGACCAGTCGCAACGGCGGCCACTGCCGCGAGCAGCGTCACCATCGCCGTGACGGGGACGTGACCGTGAAAGAACGTGTCGTCACTGGTGAGGAGCTGCTCGTCGAGCACGCGCGTCGCACGAACCATCGCACGCTTCGTCACCGCGGCCGTCGCCTCGAGCGGCGCGAAGCGCCCGCTTCGGGGACTGACGACGAAGAGTGCTTGGTCGAGACCTTCGTTGAGTTGCGTCGTCGTGACGACCGAGTCGATTCCTCCGCCAAAGGGGACGAGCACCCGCTGTGCGTTGGTGTCCGGTGTCACGGCGCTGACCTCGCCACCGCCGACGATCGCGACGTCATCGAGGTCTACGTCGTTCTTGTACGCGAACTCGGCGAGTCCTTCTCGGAGCGCGGCCGCCACGAGACGTCGACCCGCCTCGCCGAGCGGCGTCGAACCGACGTCGACGACGTGGGCGGCGCCCGCCTTGTAGTACGAGAGACCGGCTAACAGAAACCAGAGTTCCGCGACCTCCTTGACGCCCGGGTTGAGGAGCGAGTCGACACCCTCGAACGAAACGACCTCGACGAAGGTCCGCCCGTCCAACTCGTAGGTACCCGTCAGCGTTGTCGCCGTGACTTCGAGGGCGACGTAGCGAAAGACCTCGGCGCGACGTCGTGCGGGCGTGGGCTCTGTCATGGCGTTCTTCATGTTACGAGGCGCGTTTCGCGACGAGGGCGAATCTACCGCAGGGTCTCGTCGCTCGGTCACTGAAGAAGAGCTCGCCGCCGTCGGTTACTTGTTGGCTCCGCTCGATGGCGTCGCCGCGAACACCCAAGTGGATGAGTTGTTGGGTGGCGACGTGGCGAAGGTCGAGTCGCGACCGGTCACCGCCGTCGGCGACAAGAGCGCCGGGCACGTCGCGAAAATGCTCCGCGACCTCCGGGCCGACTTGGTACCCCTCTCGAGAGACGCACGGGCCGAGAAAGACGCGCACCGTCGCGGCGTCGTCGAAGTGGCGAAGCGCGCTCGCGAGGACGCCACACTGGAGCCCTCGCCAACCCGCGTGCACGACGGCGAAGCGCTTCGTCGACTCGTCCACCATCAGCAGCGGCACGCAGTCGGCCACGAGGATCGCGAGCGCGACGCCGCCACGGTCGCACACGAGAGCGTCGGCCTCACCGAGAGGGTCGGTACGCGCAGCGTCGAGCACCTCTGCTCCGTGGACTTGTCGAACAGTGACGAGTCGGGCGAGGTCGACGCCCGCGGCGCTCGCCACTCGGCGTCGATTCTCTCGGACGTGCTCTTCGAGGTCTCCCACGTGATCGCCGAGATTCAGCGTGTCGAAAGGCGGCGTACTCACGCCACCGAAGCGATCGGTGACGAACGCGTCGACGCCGAGCGATCGGACACTCTCGACGGGGTAGACCGTGAGCGATCCGCGCTGTTCGGCGCTCAGAACTACGTCGTTTGGCACGCGGCGCAGTGTCCGATCACGTCGAGGGCGTGCGACAGCGGCTCGAAACCCTGTTGGACGGTGAGCTCCGTGACCATGGACATCACCGTACGTTCAAAGGCCGGGCTCGGGGTGACGTCGATGACCTTGCCGCAGAGAGAACAGAGCAGATGGTGGTGGTGGTGCGTCAGGTCCTCCGCGAGCTCGAAGCGGGCGAACTCGTCGCTGGCGGCGATGCGTCGCACCACGCCGGCCCGTTCGAGATCGGAGAGGTGACGGTACGCCGAACTCCGGGGGACGTCCGGAATCGCCTCGGAGATGTCCGAGATACTGAGGGGTCGTCCGGACGACGCCAACAACTCGATGACGGCCTGGCGACCAGCGGTGTAGCGCTGATCGGTTCTGAGCAGATGAATGGCCACGAGTTCGTGGAGGGTCTCGATGGGCGTCGACTCGCGTAGCGCCCCTCCGTCGCGTGCGGTCTTCGAACGTTCACTTGGCATTTCTCTCCGTCAATTGCTTGCGACTTCGTTTGCCTGGTCTCAGTTGTAATGAGACTCAGTCTCAATATAGCCTTGATTCATGACCTTCGAAACGACCAATCCACGACGACACCCTCTCACGCGCCTCCTTGGACGGGTGGTGATCGCGGGCGCGCTCGTCGGACCAGCTGTGTTGCTCGCCGTCCAGTCGTCGCCCGTGGCGTCGGCCAGCTCGACAACCGGGGTGATCAAAGCCGTGGGTGCCGAGAGCGAGTACGCCAACGTGTTGAGCCAGCTCGGGGGAAAATACGTGTCGGTCTCGTCCATTCTCAACAACCCCAACACGGACCCGCACACCTACGAAGCGAGTCCCAGTGTCGCTCAAGCAGTGGGCCAAGCGCAGTTGATAGTACAAAACGGCGTCGGGTACGACACGTTCATGAATAACATCGAAGCCGCGTCGCCGAACTCCCAGAGAAAGGTCGTCGTCGTCCAAAAGGTGCTCGGACTGAAGGACAACACGCCGAATCCCCATCTTTGGTACGAGCCCACGACCATGCCGGCCGTCGCCAAGGCAATGGTGAAGGATCTCACCGCGCTCCAGCCGAGCCACCGTGCGTACTTTCAACAACGACTCACTGCTTTCACCACGTCGATGCAACCGTGGTTGCGAGCCATCGCAGCCTTCAAATCGAAGTACGCGGGCACGCGCGTGGCCGTCACGGAACCCGTGGCCGACTACTTGCTTTCGGCGATGGGAGCGAAGATCCTCACGCCGTTCGTCTTCCAAGCGGACATCATGAATGGCGTCGATCCCTCGCCTGAGGACATCACGCTCGAGAAGGGCTTCTTCACCAAACACGAGGCCCAAGTGTTCTGCTACAACCAGCAGGTTGTCAGTGCGCTCACCGTCTCGGTTCGCCAGACGGCCGAGTCGAATCACGTGCCGGTGGTGGGTGTCTACGAAACTATGCCCACCGGGTACGACTATCAGACCTGGATGCTCGCGGAAGTGAACGCGATCGAAAAAGCCGTCGTGCACCACACCTCGACGAAGAAACTATGAACGGCGCGCCGATCCTCGAGGTAGACGGCGTCAGCGTCACCATCGCGGGACGGCGGATCCTCGACGACGTGTCCTTTGACGTTCGGAAAGGAGAGTTCACCGGGCTCATCGGTTCGAACGGCGTCGGCAAGACGACGCTGCTGCGGGCCATCCTCGGTCTGCAGCGCCTCGACGGCGGCGAGATCCGTGTCGACGGGGCATCGGTCGCAGAGCGTGGAGGGTCGCTGGGTTACGTGCCCCAGCGCGTGCAGCTCGATCCCGACGTGCCGATGCGCGCGTGGGACTTCGTCGCGCTCGGACTCGACGCGCATCGCTACGGCTTCGCTCGCAGAACGAAGGAGCAACGCGAACTCGTCGATCGGATGTTGCACGACGTCGACGCCGATCACTTCGCGAACGCTCGAGTAGGAAGTCTCTCGGGTGGCGAGCAACAGCGGGTTCTCATCGCGCACGCGCTCATCAGCCAGCCCTCGTTGCTGTTGCTCGACGAGCCACTCGCCAATCTCGATCCCCGAAGCGTCCAAGAGATCGTGGCGCTGTTGCACCGCGTCGCCAGTGAGCAGAAAGTGGCCGTCCTGCTCTCCGCGCACGAGATGAACGCACTCCTGCCAGTGATGGATCGCATCGTGTACCTCACGAGCGGGCGCGCCGCGAGTGGCACGACCGACGAAGTCGTCCGATCAGAAGTCCTCAGTGCGCTCTATGGTCATCACGTCGACGTGCTCAAGTTGCACGGTCGAGTCTTGGTGGTGGCCGAGCCCGGGCAAGAGGACCGCGACATTCCACAACACGAGACGTTCACGGTCAAGTAGACCGTGCGTCTTCTCTTCGAGCCCGGCTTCTTCTCCAGCGCCCCGGTGCAGACGGCGTTCGTGATCGGCGGCGTGACGGCCATCGTGTCGGCTGTCGTCGGCGTCTTCACGGTGGTTCGAGGTCAGTCGTTCGCGGGACACGCCCTGACCGACGTCGCCACGACCGGGGGATCGGGATCGTTCCTCTTGGGCATCAGCCCCTTGGTTGGCTTCATCGGTGCGGGCGTGCTCGGCGCGGGAGCAATGGAGCTCGCTGGCGTGCAGCGACGTCGCGGGCGCGACCTCGCCACGGGAATCGTGCTCGGCGCCGCCACCGGACTCGCCGCGCTCTTCCTCTACCTCGACACGACGAGAAGTGCGACGACGGGCGTCACGCAGCAGATCCTCTTCGGATCGATCTTCACCGTCGATCCCGGGACCATTCCGGTCGTTGTCGTCCTCAGCGTGGTGACACTGGCGCTGATCGGCTGGATGTACCGCCCACTCCTGTTGAGCTCGCTGAGCGCCGAGCTTGCGTCGGCACGCGGCGTCGGCGTGCGACGAGTGAGTCTGCTCTTCATGTTGACCCTTGCGATCTCGGTCGGGCTGTCGTCCGTCGCGATTGGATCGGTGCTCTCAACGGCACTCCTCATCGGACCAGCGGCGACGGCGCTACGGCTCACGAAGAACTTGCGCAAGGCCTTCGTGTACGCGTGCGTGCTCGGCGTCGTCGCGACGTGGCTCGGGATCCTGCTCGCCTACGACAGCTACTACTGGGATCCTTCGAGCCAGGGTCTCCCCGTGAGCTTCTTCATCGTCACGATCGTCTTCTTGTGTTATCTGGTGTCGGGGCTTACGATCGTGCGTCGATTCGCGACGCGGCGCGTGATCGCGCGAGCCGCTCGCGTCGTCGAGGTGGCGTGATGTTCTCGGGCTTCATGGTGAACGCGTGGCTCGTGGCGACGATCGTCGCGTTCGTCGCGGGCGTGGTCGGTTTCTTCGTAGTGCTTCGAGGTTCGGCGTTTCAAGCCCACGCGATTCCGAACGGCGCCTTCGCCGGGGCCGCGGGCGCCAACCTGATCGGCGTCAACCCGCTGATCGGTCTCGGCGTGTTCTCGCTCGCGGCCGCCCTCGGAATCGGTCGACTCAGCCGACGGGGCAGGTCTGACGTCGTCACGGCCCTAGCGCTCATGATGATGCTCGCGCTGGGCGCAGCGTTCATCAGTCAGAGTACGCAGTACGAGCCGCAGATCTTCTCGCTCTTGTTCGGCGAGATCCTAGGCGTGAGTTCGAGTCAACTCGCGCCCGTCGCGGTGCTCGGCGCGGTGTGCGTCCTCGCGGTCCTCGTGCTCTACCGTCGTCTCTTGATGACGTCGATCGCGCCCGAGATCGCCGCGGCTCGCGGTCTTCGACCCGAGCGTGTCGAGATGGCGTTTCTCGTCGTCATCGCGTGCTCCACCACGATGACGGTGCCCGTCGTCGGTGCCCTCTTGATCTTCTCGCTCATGATCGGACCTCCCGCAGCCGCGCGCAGCTTCTCCAGTCGACCCGACGTCGCGCTCTTGGGATCCGTCGGCATCGCACTCGTCACCGTGTGGGCCGCGTTGGCGAGTTCCTACGTCACGAACTGGCCGGTCGGTTTCTACGTCGGGGTCTTCAGCGCGGTGTGGTTCGCGGTCGGCCGCGCGTACGCGCACCTACGACGGGTTCGCGGTGTCAAGCGCGATTGAGTCCACGTCGCGCCGTGCCGTCGTAACCTCGGTTCGTGAGTACGAGCGCCCAACGACTGCTTGACGCGAGCGCCTTTCCGAACGCGGGGGAGTCGGTTTCGCTCGCCGTGTCGGGAGGTCCGGACTCACTCGGTCTGTTGCTGCTCGCCCTTGAAGCGGGTCTCGTCGTCAGCGTGCACCACGTCGATCATCACGCGCGCGCGACGAGCGGCGACGACGCGAAGGTCGTGCGGGCGATCTGTGAGGAGCTTGGCGTTCCTTGCACGGTGTACGACGTCGACGTAGCGCCGGGCGCAAACTTCGAGGCCCGAGCACGTTCCGAGCGCCGGCGCGTCCTCCCTGAAGGATCGCTCACCGGCCACACGATGGATGACCTTGCGGAGACCGTCCTTCTCAACATGTTGCGCGGAGCGGGGATCGATGGTCTTTCGCCAATGGTGAACGACCCGACGAAGCCACTTCGCGGACTCCGACGCCACGACGTGCACGAGTTCGTGGACGAATCGGGCGTCACCGCGCTGCACGACGAGACGAACGACGACCTTCTCTTTCGCCGTAATCGCGTTCGCCATCAACTTCTCCCCATGATGTGCGACGTCGCCGAACGTGACGTCGTCCCCCTCCTCGCGCGCCAGGCCGACGTCCTGTTCGAAGAGCGCGCGTGGCTTGATGAACTGAGCCTCGCCGACGCCGAGTTCACACTCGCGAGTGCGGACTGTCGGACGCTACGCGAATGGCCGAGAGCGCGCCTTCGCCGCTGGCTCCGGGTCCAACTCAGTACCGTCGACGAGACGAATGATGCTCATCCGCCGAGCGCCGCCGAGGTCGAACGAGCGATCGAGGTCGTCGTCGGCGTCGTCGTCGCCACCCAGCTGAGCGGCGCTCGCCGACTAGCGCGACGCGGTCAGCGTCTGACGCTCGAAGGCGACTCAACTACGCTGACCAGCAATGGATAGGCACTCGTCACACGACTTCACCGCTACGTGGGCCCAGGGCGTACTCGGCGAGGTGGTGGTCTCCGCAAAGGAGATCCACGACCGCGTCGGCGAACTCGGAGCTCAGATCACCAAGGACTACGCCAGCAGCCCACCGCTGCTCGTCGGCGTCTTGAAGGGCGCGATCAACTTCATGGCCGACTTGATGCGCGCGATCGAACTGCCCGTTGAGGTCGATTTCATGGCCGTCTCCTCCTACGGCGCGGCGACCAAGACCAGCGGCGTCGTGCGCATCGTGAAGGACCTCGACGTCGATCTCTCCGGTCGGGACGTCTTGATCGTCGAGGACGTCGTCGATTCGGGCCTCACGCTCAACTACCTGCGTCAGTACCTGGGCGCGCGCAGCCCCGCGAGTCTCGACGTGTGCGCGTTGCTCTTGAAAGAGGGCGAGCAGCGCGTCGAGCAGTCCCTCAAGTACGTGGGCTTCTCCATCCCGGCTGACTTCGTGGTGGGTTACGGCCTCGACGTGAACGAGCGGTACCGCAACCTCGACGCGATCTACACCTACGTCGGCAAGGCGTAGACGTGGTCGACCACGCGCGCGTGCAACTCCTCGTTCGAGAGTTGCTCGAAGCGATTGGTGAGGATCCCTCGCGCGAGGGCCTGCTGGAGACGCCACGGCGCGTCGCCGACATGTACGTCGAGCTCTTCGAGGGCATCGAGAGTGACCCCGGCGAGCACCTGCGCGTCAACTTCGAAGCCGGTCACGACGAGATGGTCATGGTTCGCGACATCCCCTTCACGTCGCTGTGCGAACACCACCTCGTACCCTTCGTTGGTCACGCGCACGTCGCCTATCTGCCGTCGCCCGACGGGCGCATCACGGGTCTGTCGAAGCTGGCGCGACTCGTCGAGGGCTACGCACGTCGCCTGCAGGTCCAAGAACGCATGACCACGCAGATCGTCGAGGCGCTGCAGCGCGAGTTGCGCCCTCGCGGGTCGATCGTCGTAATCGAGGCAGAACACTTTTGCATGTCGATGCGCGGCATCAAGAAGGAGGGCATGACCACCGTGACCTCCGCCGTGCGTGGCGCCTTTCGTGAGGACGCCGCGTCGCGCGCCGAAGCCCTGCAGTACATCCACCAACGAAGGTCGACGTGGCGCTAAGTCCAGCGGTTATGGGCATCGTCAACGTGACGCCCGATTCTTTCTTCCCAGCATCGCGAACGATCGCCGCCGACGAAGCCGTCGCGCGTGGTCGCGCGCAGTTCCTCTTCGGCGCTGACGTCGTTGACGTCGGCGGCGAGTCCACCCGGCCGGGCGCGACGCCTGTCGAAGCCAATGAAGAGATGGCCCGCGTGCTCCCCGTCATTCGAGCGCTCGCGGCGCACGGTCCGGTCTCCATCGACACACAAAAAGAGTCGGTTGCCCGCGCGGCGGTAGCCGCTGGGGCGAGCGTGGTGAACGACGTCTCTTCCACGCTGTACGACGTGGCGGGAGAACTCGGCGTCGGCTACGTCGCCATGCACCGACTGGGTGACTCGTCGACGATGCAGGACAACCCCACCTACGACGACGTCGTGAGCGACATCAGTGACTTCCTGCGCGATGTCGCCGAGCGAGCGCGAAGCGCCGGTGTCACGAAGCTCTGGCTGGACCCCGGCATTGGCTTCGGCAAGACGATCGAGCACAACGTGGCCCTGCTCGCGCACGTCGATCACTTCGTCCAACTGGCGAACGAGTACCGCGCCGGCGTCCTGATCGGCACGAGCCGTAAGCGGTTCCTCGGCCAACTCGGTCGCGACACGCTCGACGTCGACGAGCGTTTGGAGGGCTCGCTGGCCACCGAGGCGTGGGCCATGGTCCAAGGTGTCAGTATGGTGCGAGTGCACGACGTTCGAGAAACCGTACAGTTACGCGAGCTGCTCACTCGACCGCTTGAGGCCGTGACGTCGTGAGAGGTAAGTGGGCAGCGGGTATCGAACCACGCGGCTTCACCTGGGTCTACAAGGGCATTCTCGCGGTCTCCGAACGTCCCGGCGGTTCGACGACCGTGCACCGCCAGGTTCGCCGTGACGAGGAGCTGCTGTGGCTGAAGCACCAAGGCTTCGGCCGGGTGATCTCGATCCTTCCCGTCATGCAGAACATGAGCGCCTACTTCGAGCACGGACTCACGGCCAGTCACTACGCGCTGCGCGGTGGACCGCAGCAGAAGGAAGTCCTCGAGGCGTGCTACCTCGACATGGCGAACTCGATGTCGGTGAATACCACCGTCTTGTTGCACAGCGACGAAGTGTCCGACCGGCTCTTGGGCGTCGTCGCGGGCTACCTCGTCTGGTCGCAGAAGGTCGCCACCGTGCCCGCGTCGATCGCCCTCGTCGAACGTCTCTTCAAGCGCTCCATCGGTCCTGACGGCCGCTCGGTGCTCTTCGACCTCCCCGAGGACCAGGGTGAGTGACGTCATCGAACTGCGCGAGTTGCGCTGCGCCGCGGTAGTGGGCGTCCTTCGTGAAGAACGCGACCGCCCCCAGCCACTGGCGTTCGACGTCGACGTCGTTCGCCCCTTCGAAGAGGCCGCCATCAACGACGACATCACGGCGACCACCGACTACGCGAGGGTCCTGACGCTCGCCACCAGAGTGGCGCACGACGGCGCCTTCCTGCTGCTCGAAACGTTGGCGTACCGCGTGGCGCACGAAGTGCTGGCGCTCGACTCCGCCATCTCATCGGTGACCGTGGCCGTGCGCAAACTTCGTCCGCCCGTCGCCGAAGACGTCGCCACGGTCGGCGTGCGCTGCACCGTCCACCGTCCCTAGTGCGGTTCGCGTACCTGTCACTTGGGTCGAACGTCGGCGATCGCCGTGCTCACTTCGAGGCCGCTATTCCGTTGATCGCTGGCGGCGATCGGTATCGCCTCTCGCACGTCTACGAGACCGAACCCGTCGGGGGCGTCGCTCAAGACGACTTCTGGAACATGGTGATCGAACTCGAGACGAACGCGTCGCCGCGTGCGTTGATCGGTCGCGCTCGACGCGCCGAAGAGGCCCGTCATCGCACGCGCGACTCACGCTGGGGTCCACGGACACTCGACGTGGACGTCTTGCTCGTCGGTGACGAGGTGAGTGACGACCCCGAGGTCCTCGTTCCCCACCCGCGCCTCTACGAGCGGGCCTTCGTGCTGGTGCCGCTGCGCGAACTCGCGCCTGGACTGGTGAGTGAGGCCCAAGTCGCCGCTGGTGCCGGGCGCGTCGTGGAACTCGGTACACTCGAATCGTTGCGCTAGTACCGAACGGCACCCTTCGGGGGCTGGAACGGAAATGGAGCCCTCATGAACATCACCATCGTTGGCGCCGGCAGAGCCGGTTCGTCATTCCTTGCGGCCCTTCGAGGCGTCGGCCACGAGGTTCGCCTCGTGCACCACGACGCACTCGTCGAAGTGGGAGCGCCTGAGCTCATCCTCCTCTGTGTCCCCGACGACGCCATCCGCGCGGTGTCGGACCGACTGGCACCAAGCGACGCGTACGTCGTCGCCCACCTCGCCGGCTCACGGGGACTCGATGAGCTCAACGCGCACGCCCGGGTCGGACTGATGCATCCCCTCGCCGCGCTGCCAACGCCCGAGCTCGGCGCGCCGCGTCTGCTCGGCGCCCTCTACAGCGTCGCGGGCGACGATCTCATCTCTCTCGTCGTGAGCTCGCTGAAGGGTCGCGCGCTACGTTTGACCGACGATCAGCGGGCGATCTACCACGCGACGGCAACCGTCGCGGCGAACCACCTCGTCGCGTTGATGGGTCACGTGCAGGTGCTCGCGGAGTCGGCAGGCCTCACGCTCGAGGACTTCCTTCCCTTGAGCGAGCAAGCATTGGCGGACGTGGCGCTCATGGGCGTCAGTCGCGCGTTGACGGGACCGGCGTCACGCGCCGACATGGCCACGATCGACGCACACCTGGCGGCGATCCCGGCGTCCGAGCGTTCGACGTACGTCGCGATGGCGAACGCCGCGTTTGAACTCGCCGAGCAGCGACGACTGACCTCGCACCTCTAGCGTGCTCGAACTTCGCGACGTCGAGGCGTGGCGCTCGTTCGCGAGTGATCAACGCGCGAAAGGGCGGCGCGTCGGGCTCGTGCCCACCATGGGCGCGCTGCACGCAGGGCACGAGTCGCTCTTTCGTGCGGCGAAAGAGAACAGCGACGTGGTCCTCGCGACGATCTTCGTCAATCCCCGTCAGTTCGACGACGCCGAGGACCTCGATCGCTACCCACGAACGCCCGAACGCGATCGAGACCTCGCGCGTGCTTCTGGCGTCGACTGTCTCATCTCGCCTCCGCTCGAAGCGATGTGGCCGGACTACCCGTCAGCGACGCCCACGACGGTGACACTCTCCCAGCTGGGCGACGTGTTCGAGGGCGCGGGGAGACCCGGACACTTCGACGGGGTCGCCAGTGTCGTGGCGAAACTCTTCGTGATCACCGGGCCGTGTCGCGCCTTCTTCGGCGAGAAGGACTTCCAACAACTCGCGGTGATCCGACAAATGGTGCGCGATCTCGCTTTCGACGTGGACGTCGTCGGTCATCCGATCATTCGAGACCCTGACGGCCTCGCCCTGTCGAGCCGCAACGCACTGCTGACGAGCGATGGTCGCCGCCGAGCGTTGGGCTTCTCACGGGCACTACGTGCCGTCGCCGACGAACCGCGCGGGGCCGACGAGCAGCGCGCGAGGCTTCGCGAGATTCTCGAAGGTGCGGGCGTCGAGGTCGCGTACGCCGAGGTCGTCGATCCCGCGACCTTGGTACCCTCACGGGAGAACGAGACGGGCGAGCGTCGTGCGCTGGTGGCCGGGTTCGTCGAGGGCACTCGTCTTCTCGACAACGGACCCGTCGACGTAGTGGGAAGGTAATGCGTGCTCTTAGCGATGGACGTAGGTAACACCGAGACGCTCATTGGTCTCTTCGGCGACGTCGGGCCCGACGCGCCCGATTCGATCGGGTTCGCGCGCGCGAGCGGCGAGCGAGGTCTTGCGTACCACTGGCGCACCTCGACGGTCACCGAGCGCACGCCCGACGAGCACGCCATCATGTTGACCCAACTCCTCGACCTCGAGGGGCTGGACCTTCGTACCGCCGTCACCGCGATCGCGATCTGTTCGTCCGCTCCCGCCGTCACGACGCAGCTTCGCCGCATGGCGAAGCGTTGGTTCTCCGAACTCGAGCTCACGGTGCTCGGTCCCGGCACCAAGTCCGGTATGCCGATCCTCTACGAGAATCCACGAGAGGTCGGCGCGGACCGCATCGCCGACGCCGTCGGGGCCTTCGACCTCTATCCCGGCGCCTCGATCGTCGTGGACATGGGTACCGCGACCGTCTTCGACGTGATCAGCGAGAAGGGCGAGTACCTCGGTGGCGCCATCGCGCCGGGCGTCGCTATCTCACTCGAGGCGCTCTACACCCACGCCGCGGCACTGCGCTCGGTGGAACTGGTGCGTCCGCGCTCGGTGATCGGGCGTTCCACCGCGGAGTCCATTCAAAGTGGTGTGCTCTACGGCTTCGCGGCCCAGGTGGACGGGCTGGTGGACCGCATCCTCGACGAGCTCGGCGAGGCGACCGTGATCGGCACCGGTGGACTCGCGAGCTTGATCGCGCCCATCACCCAGCACGTGCGCGTCGTCGAGCCGTGGTTGACCCTGCACGGATTGCGTATCGTTCATGAAAGGAATCATTCGAAAGAGAGCACGTGACCACGCCCTACAAGTTCGCCCACGACGCGTACGCCGCCGCACTGCAGCACACGTACTCGTACCTCACCGACGGCGAGGAGTCCGGACA
>DASZIH010000035.1:0-12251 GCA_035949355.1 Acidimicrobiales bacterium | reverse complement strand
GGTCCGGAGTCCTCGGACTCCGTGAAGTAGCGCCGCCAGGTTTCGACGTCTCGATGACCCTGTTCTCGCTCCAGTGGGTGACAGTGGTTGTCGACGATGCCGATCTCGCCGAGATCGAAGGAGTCCGTGGCGAGAGACACGACTAGAACCGGTAGAAGTGATTGAGAATTTCGAAGGCCTCGTCGTTCGCGGAGAACGTCGCGTCCTCAGCGCGGCGAACGCCCAAGTAACAGCGATAGAGGAGATCGCCGAAGGCGTCCCTCAGCAGGTCGTCTTTCTCAAACTCGTCGAGCGCGCCGGCCATCGTGTTGGGAAGTGGCCGGACTTTTCCTCGGCTCAACTCCTCGGACGTCAGCACGGCGGGGTTTCGCTGGCTTGGTTCACCGGGTTCGAGTTCACGCTCGATACCGTCGAGACCGCACGCGATGAGCGCACCTAAGGAGAGGTACGGGTTCGCGCTCGCGTCAGAGGGCTTGAACTCGATGTTGAGACTCTCCTCTTCTCGATTGAAGAACGGCGAGGTGACTCGAAGAGCGGCCTCCTTGTTGTCGAAGCCCCACGCCGTCGTCGCCGACGACCACGCGTTGGGCTGGAGTCGGCGGTACGAGTTGTAACTCGGTGCGGTCAGCGCGACCAGCGCCGGTAAGTGCTCCGTCACGCCAGCGATGAAGTGTCGACCCACCTGGGAGAGGCAGTGGTCTGCCTTCGCGTCGTAGAGCAGATTGCGCTCTCCCGCCTCGTCCCAGAGACTGAAGTGGATGTGCGCGCCGCTGCCGATCTCGTCGGGGAAGGGCTTCGGCGCGAAGCTGGCGAAGAGGTCGTAGCGAAGCGCCACGCCCCGCACCGTGTCTCGAAACTTCATCTGATTGTCAGCGCAACGTAAAGCGTCGCTGTAGCGAATCGCGATCTCTTGCTGACCGGCACCGTATTCGTTGATGGCCTGCTCGACGACCATCCCCTGTGACTGCAGCGCACGAATCGTCTCAATCATGATCTCGGCCACCATGTCGTGGCCAATGGGGCTGTAGACCGGCGCGTGTCCGGGAAAGTCAAAGGGTATGAACTCGCCGTCGACGTGACTGGCGACGTAGTACTCATTCTCGAAGGACGCCTGCACCACGATGCCGTGCCGCGCCGCTCGAGCGATCATGTCCTTCAAGAACGAACGAGGGCACGCTCCCCAGTTCAATCGGTCGTGGTCGAGCTGGTCGCAGAGGATCGACGCGCTCGCGGGAACCCAGGGCAAGACGGTGAAGGTGTCGAGGTCGGGCACCAGTCGGATCTCGCCAACGGCCTCCATACCGGCGATGGGGATGACGTCTTCGAGCATGTTGATCGACATCTGCGCGCGCGTGAGCCCGACGCCTTCGACGAGTTTGTGCGCCAACTGCGAGACGTGCACGGTCTTCGTCCGGGCGACGCCGCTGGCGTCACAGTATTCAAATCTGATGAGTTCTACGCCCGCCGCGTGGGCCGCTTCGATGATCTCCTGGCTCGTCATCGAGCGACGCCCTGGCTACAGCGCGGAGATTCGTTCGTTCGCCACCTCACAGCATCACGTCCCCACCGTTCGGTCCCAACGTCTGACCCAAATAGTACGAACCTTCGTCGGAGGCGAGCAATACGGCCGTGGGCGTGACTTCGTGCACCGTGCCGAAGCGTCCAATGGGCAACTCCTGAAGTTTTCTCGATCGCCACACCTCGGTCTCACCCGCCAACATCGGCGTCTCGATCGGCCCGGGCGCGATGGCGTTCACGAGGACGCCGCGCGTGCCGACCTCACGAGCGAGGGACTTCGTGAATCCAATGACACCGGCCTTACTCGCCGAGTAGTGCGCGGCGTCCACGCCGCCGATCTGACCCAACTGCGAAGCGATATTGATGATCCTTCCCGATCCACGATCGAGCATCTGGTTGAGCAGGACCCGAGTGCAGAGAAACGTACCGCGAAGATTCACGTTGAGGACTCGATCCCAATCGTCGACCGACATGTTCTCGACTCGTCGCTCGGTGAAGATACCGGCGCAGTTCACCAAGATGTCGACCCGGCCAAACTTGGCGATCACTTCACGCGCCATCGAGTCGACCTCGTCCGCCGAGGAGACGTCGGTCTGGCAGAAGAAGGCCTCGCGGCCGTGCTCTCGAACTGCCGCCATCACGTCCTCAGCCTCGTGGCGCGTCGTCTGATCGACGAGCGCGACGTCTGCTCCTTCGCGGGCGAACGCGACCGCGATGGCAGCGCCGATGCCCGACGCGCCACCCGTAATGACAGCGACACGATCAACCAACTTACCTTCGGCCATCAGTGTCCTTTCGAGTTCGCGCGTACGTCCTGTCGGTCCAACACCTCGTTGCGTGGTGTTCGCGACGGCGACCACACAGCCTCGATGTCCTCTTGGGCGATGATGTCAAATCGATTCCTCATCAACAACATCGAGGCGTCGTGTTGAGCTGGATCATCACTCGCGACGCACTCGGGCGCGATGACGACAAAGTAGTCGTTGAACTGCGCGTCACGGGCGGTCGATTCGACGCACCCTTCGGTCGTGAGACCGGTCACCACCACCGACGTGACGCCGTTACTCTCCAGGAGTTGGTCGAGATTGGTCCCCCAGAAAGCGCTCGAGCGAGACTTTTGCACGACGAACTCACCCTCGACGGGACCGAACTCGTCGAGGAACTCGTGACCGACGGTTCCGACCACGGTGTATCGAAGTGGCGGTCCACTGCGGCGAAAACTCTCGTGCATGCGCATGTTGAATCGAATCTGCGCCGGGGAGTCACTCATGCGCTGAGACAACGTCGTCATCTGGATGTGCACAACCATGACGCCGGCGGCACGAGCGGACGCCAGGAGCCCCGAGAGATTGGACCGGAGCTCGCCGTACGCGGAGAGATCGACGCCCAGCTGACCAAACGCGCCGTCCGGTTCGGCGAAGTCCTTCTGCATGTCGACCAAGACCAGAGCCGTATGAGTTGGGTCAACCAACTCATACGGCTCGGTGTAAATCGACTTTCCTTCAACAACAATCATTACGTTGACTCCCTGTCAATTCATGTGGGAACGGAACTGAGGATGTTCAATCGACCGCGCTGCCGTGGTGCTCGACCTCCGCCAAAAGCTCGTCGTCGGCCACGAAGGTGCCGAGAGCGGCGATTCTCTCTGGCGCTCGGCTGCGGAAGTACAAGAACAAGCCAATGCCCACGACGATCCACCCGATCACGAGCCAGAAGACCAGGTTGTACGGCCACGCCTGGCCCGGCTTCGCCACCGACCAGAGCGGGTAGAGGAAGGCCACGACGCCAAGGAGTGGCAGGACCACGTGCTTGACGATGTTGCGTTCCGGAAGTGCCCAAAAGTAGCGGATGAGAGCGAAACTACTTGCCCCGTAGACCAAGACAATCGCGACCGTTCCGATGGAGCCGGTGAAACCGTACGCGCCCGTGGCACCTGGGCCGAGCCAGAGGCCGGTGCCGATACCCACCGCGACCGTGAAGGCCGCGAGCGAGAGGATGGCGACGTGGGGCGAGAACCACTTCTGGTGGACCCGTCCCATCACGGAAGGTATGACCTTGTCTCTACCCATGGAGTACATGACGCGGACCGTGGTGTTGTGAATCGCTAAGAAACAGCTGAAGAGTCCGGCCACGGCCGCGAGCTCGACGGGCTGCAACAGCCACGACGTGTAGCGGTGCGCGAGTGTCACGAAGGGATTCGGGTCCTTCAGGAACTGCGCCATCTGCGCGGGGTTGTTCAGGTGGTACCCCGCGGTGAGGGCGTACATGACAAACACGTAGAAGACGCCGACGGCGACGAGGGCACCCCCGACCGCGATGGGAATGTTGCGCTTGGGATTCTTCGTCTCTTCACCCAGCGTCGCCGCGGCGTCGAATCCGATGAAGGAGAGGATTCCAAAGACCACACCGAGTCCAACGCCGGATACTCCGTGGGGTGACGAACTCGGGACGAACGCCTTCACCGTGTTGCCGCCGCCAGCGTTGAAGATCGCGACGATCGCGAGGGTCAAGAAGATGATGACTTCCAAGACCAGCAAGGTCAGGTCGACGCGCACCGATGCTCTGATGCTGCGCAGCGAAAGTCCGAGCACGATGACGAGTCCGAAGAGACTGCACAGCCACCACGGGACGTTCGCGTTGAACGTCGACAACAAGTAGTCGTGCAGGAAGGATCCGAACGCGTCGAAGAGTCCCGGGGCAAGGATTCCGTAGCCGATGGCAAAGAGCCAACCGGTGAAGAATCCGGCCGTACGCCCCAACCCGTAGGTGTTGAAGGTGTAGAACGAACCCGCCGACGGAAGTTTCCTCGAAAACTGGACGACATTATTGCCAATGAAGAGACAGGCCACGAAGGCCACCAGGAACGAGAGCGGCAAGGCCTCGCCGGCCTGAGGTGCCGCGGCCGGTGCGTTCAGCACGACGGCTAACACTGGTGCCATCGCTGCGGCGGCCAGAGCGATGCCGTTGGGCACGCTGAGGACTCCGCGTTGCAGCGAATGCGTCCTTACTGCGGAATGAGAATCCGTTTTTCCATCCATAGTTCCTCCCCGAACTTGGTTGTAAGCACTTGACATACTGAACGACCCACTTGGTATATCACAGGGATACCAGAGATTCAAGTAACGCCGTTCTTCTCCGAATACGCGAGAACCCTTGTACTGTCGGACTTTTACCGGGAAAGTTGAGATGATCAATGCCGAGGTGGTGTGCCCAGACTGCTTGCAGCGCCTACGGCGAGACGACGGAGAATTTCACCTGTTCGGCGTGTGGCTGGGCGACGAGGCCGTTCGATGTCGTCGCCAACGGCTGCGATGAGGTCCCTTCGACGTCGCCAAATGTTGACGGCGAGGTTGTCTACGAAGAAGAACGCACTCCGAAGGCTGAGGCAAAGAGAAAGCGAACTCTGCGTCTTTGGGTGATCTCGTCAGTGTTTCTCGCTCAAGCCGTACTGTGCGCTGTCGCGGCTTTCACCGGTCACCTGCCCTTCTTCTTCACGCTTGGCTCGATCCTGTCCATCCAGAATCTCGTCTTGACGTACCGAACGAGGAGGTTCGTCGGAGAGATTTCCAGTGATTACCAACTGCGATCCCGTGTGACGCCAATGATCAAAGAACTCTGCGAACAGCAAAGTTGCGCATTGCCACGCGTCTCCTTGCGGCGGTTCTCACACCCGGCCGCAATGTTGGTGAGTAAGGGTCACGTGACACTCGTGCTCTCACCGGACTTCCTTCGCGCTGCCGATGACTCAGCTGTTCGTGCGGTAATCTCGCACGAGTTGGCGCACGTGTCTCGCAACGATCTACTCGCCGTCCGGCTGAGAATGCTCTTCGCCCTAGGAGTTCCCTACGTCGTTGGTGTGATCTTGATCTTCACCATTGGTCACGGTGCATGGCTCGCCGACCTACTGCTCTTGACGTTCCTCCTCCCCTGTGCTCGAGTACTCGCGCTCCTCATCGGCTTCTCAAATCGCGAAGCGGAGAGCCGGGCAGACGAAGTGGGTGCCAACATGACTGGTGATCCCGAGGCCATGATTCGCGGCCTCACCTTGGTCTACGGCCTCGCTCAGGAGTCGCGCGACCGGATCTTCGGCCCCGCCCCTTGGAAGTGGGTGTTCTTCCCGTCCTCGCTTCGCGCGACCACGCACCCTTCGCTGGAACACCGAATCGCGCGACTGCGCGAAACGCCGTCAGCGAAATCCACCGTTTAGTCAGACAGGCGCCTTCCCTACGGGACGATGATCATCCGCACGGTGTCGGTGATGGCCGTGCCACCCGACTCAGAACCAGCCATCAACACCAGTGCGTCCCCCGTGTTGGCCATGCCACAGCGCTTCAATTCGGTGATCGCCACTTCACAGAGCGTGTCGATGTCCTGAGCTGGCGAGACGAAGATCTCTTGGACGCCCCACGAACCACGCATCTGTCGTGCCGTCGACTCGTTTGGCGTGATCGCGACGATAGGCATCGGCGGTCGAAATCGTGAAATCGCACGAGCCGTCATACCCGAACGGGTACAGGCGACGATCGCGACCGCGTCTTCGTCCATCGCCGCGCGCCACGCGGCGCCCGTGATTGCAGCCGTCACCCGCGACGACTGCGTGCTCGACGCGGCCAGGCGCTGCACACCGAGTCCCGCTCCCCAGGCGGCGTAGGGGAAGGACTCTTCGGCGCGACGGACAATGCGGTCCATGGTGAGAACGACGCCGACCGGGTCGTCGCCGATAGCCGTCTCGCCACTCAACATCACAGCGCTCGCGCCGTCGAGGACGGCGTTGGCGACGTCAGTGACCTCTGCTCGCGTGGGCACTTGCGCGTGGGTCATCGATTCGAGCATCTGGGTCGCAACAACGACGGGACGGGCGTAACGAATGCCGAGGCGCACCATCTCCTTTTGAAGGTGCGGGACCTCTTCGATGGGCAGACGCACACCAAGGTCGCCTCGCGCCACCATGATCGAATCGGAGTGCTCGATGATCTCGTTGAGGTTCTCGATGCCCTCGACGGTCTCGATCTTCGACATGATCATCACGTCGTCGCGCTTCAACACTGCGCGCACCGACTCGACGTCAAATCCCGATCGGACGAAAGAGACGGCGAGAATCTCGAACTCCTCGTCGCGAAGCGCTTCGAGACGAGCACGGTCTTCATCCGTGGGCAGGCGGTCGTTCATGATTGACGAGGGCAGGGAGAGTCCAGGCTTACCCATCACCGAGCCGCCGGACGTGACGCGAGCGGTCACGGGCGAGGCGAGTCGGATGATCTCGAGTGAGACGCCACCGTCACCTATGTGGACCTTGTCGCCCTCTTTCAGCTGTTCAAGCACGTTGTCGCGCTCGACCGTGATGCGCCGGGCGGTCGATTCCTCGCCGAACGCTTCCGCCAGTTCGATCTCGTCGCCGACGCCCAAGGTAACCGGCAACGTTCCAAAAGATCCGGCACGAATTTTTGGTCCCGGGATGTCGACCATGATCGCGAGTTCGGGTGCAATGGCGCGGATTCGACGCAGACGCTCCAGGCACGAAGGAATGTCGCCGTGGGCAAAGGACAGGCGAAAGACGTCCACACCAGCCTTTACGAGTTCCTTCAGAACCTCGTCGGAGTCAGAAGCCGGGCCAACTGTCGCTACGATTCGCGTGCGCCGCACGAAATTCCCTTCGTTTCTTTTGCCAAGTCTACGAGATGCGCGACACCTAATATTTTCGACTTCACCGCGATTGAGCAAATTCCTACCGCGAAGTAACCACGTCGCGAGAGCGTGGTGAACGTTCAGTGACGAACGGGGATCACGACGTCGGCACCGTCGACGTCAATGACGCGAAGGTTCATGCCGTAACACGCAGCGAGTTCCGGACTGCGAACGACCTCGCCGGAAGGGCCGTCGAGCACGAGTCGTCCGTGATCAAGCAGGACGAGGCGATCGGCGAACTGCCCGGCGAGCGTGAGGTCGTGCAGCGTCGCGATCACCGTGAGGCCGCACTCGCGGACCTCTTTCTGCAGCAGTTCGAGGATGGCGATCTGGTGGCGCAGATCGAGTCCCGTTATCGGCTCATCGAGCACCATCACCATGGTTGCTTGGGCGAGCGCTCGTGCGAGGACCATGCGCTGACGTTCACCACCCGAGAGGGTGACCACGTCACGATTCGCGTACTCCTCGAGCGAGAGCCGGCTCATCACGTCGGTCACGGCCTGGCGATCCCCGGAGCTCGGTGCGCGCAGCAGTCCGTGGTAGGCCGTTCGCCCGAGAGCGACGTAGTCGCGGACACTCATGCCCACGGGAACAATCGGGTGCTGGGTGACGAGGGCGACTCGCAACGCGCGTGCACGTTCGCTCATCGAGCTCACCGGTGCTCCCGCGAAAGAGACCGTGCCGTGCGAAGGGCGACGAAGTCCCGCGATGGTTTCGACGAGCGTGGTCTTACCCGCACCGTTGGGTCCCACGATGGTGCACCACGTCCCGGCCTCGACGTTAAGGGTGACGTCACTAATGAGCGTGGTCGAACCCGCTCGGACGCTTACCTCGTGCAGTTCGACGGTGCTCACGTGACCACTTGACGTCGAAGACTGAGGATGAGGACGAACACGGGCGCGCCGACGATCGCGGTGACGACACCGAGTGGCAACTCCGAAGGCGCCATCACGGTTCTCGCGATGGTGTCCGCGAAGACGAGGAACGCCGCGCCGAAGATCACAGAGATTGGCAGAATCCTCCGGTACGACGTGCCAACGAGCAGTCGGACGATGTGGGGCACGATGATGCCAACGAAGCCAATGAGCCCGACGGCCGAGACGATGGCCGCGGTGCCGAGTGACGAGGCCGCGATGACGATGAATCGCACACGACGCACGGGAAGACCGAGTGAGCGCGACTCATCCTCACCGACACTCATCACGTCGAGAGCCCGTCCGGCTGCCACGCAGATCACAACGCACACGATCACGTAGGGCAGCACCAGCGTCACCGAACTCCAACTGGCGCTCGCCAGTGAACCGAGTAGCCAGATGTAAACCCTGGCGATGGAGTTCGTTGACGACTGTTGCTGGAGAAACGTCTGGGTGCTCGTGAACAGTGACGCCACGGCCACGCCAGCGAGGATCAAGGTCGACGTGCTTGAGCGAAGTCCTCGCCCGCCGATCACCCACGTCACGATGACGGCGATGATGGCGCCACCGAAGGCCAACACGGGTGTCCAGCTCGGCGTCGTAAGGCCGCCTCCGACGTCGACGATGGCTATCGTCGCGCCGAGACCGGCACCTGCCGCGACACCCAAGAGATACGGGTCGGCCAGAGGATTACGAAAGACGCCCTGGTAGGTGCCGCCCGCCACCGCGAGCATCGCCCCAGCCAGAAGGCCAAGCACCATGCGCGGCGCCCGAACTTGCCAGATGATCAACGACTGCGTTGACGTCAGGGTGCTGTGACCAATACCTAGGTGCGAGAACGCGTCACCAATCAAGCGCGTCGTTCCTATCGACGTCGGTCCAACGACCAATCCACAGACCACCGCCGCCGCGAGCGCGACGAGCGTCGCGACGGCGACGAGCGCCACCCGGCGGCCGGTCGGTGGATTGGTCGTCAACCGGTTACTTCCAGACGGCTGAGTCCGACAACGTCGCCTTCACGCCCGCCGTGAGCTGGTTCATCAAGATGCCCAGCCGCGGTCCCCAGCGCGAGGCGACGTCATCACTGAGACCAACGACGTGACCGTTCGCGACCGCGCTGATGGTCGAGAATCCCGTACGTTGCGCGAGTGACGCCTGGTTGACGTGACAGCAGATCGTGTCGGCGAGGAAGATCAAGTTGGGATTTGCGCTGATGATGTACTCCGAGCTCAGTTGGGGGTACCCCGCGTCGGCCGACGTCGACTTGGCGTCGGCGATATTGACGACACCGAGAGACTTCAGCAGCGAACCAACGAACGTGTTACTCGCGAGGGAGTAGTACGTGGGGTCGAGCTCGTAGTACGTGGTGACGACCTTGCTCGGGTCCTTGGGTACTGACGCCACGTCCTTTGCGATCGTCGTCTTCAGGTTCGTCACGATCTTGGCGGCGTTGCTCTTGTGACCGGTGAGGGTGCCAAGTTGCATCATCTGCTGATACGCGCCCGACAACGTCGACGGCGCACCTTGGAGGATGACCTTGATGCCGAGTCCCGTCAACTTCTGTTGGATGTTGTTCGCGTTGTACGAGATGATCACGAGGTCGGGCTTGGCCGAAGGGTGGGTCTTGGTGACCTTACAGATTCCAACCACTGACTCCACGCTCGGGTTCAACGCGTTGATCCGCTTCTTCGGCAGTCCTGACGTCGGGTAGTTCGAGTCGGTGTCGACGGCTTGGACTTGCTTGCCGGCGCCGATCGCGTAGAGCGTCTCCGTCGCCGTGGGCGACATCGACACGACGCACTGGGGCGTGCTCGACGCCCCGGCGCTGAGGGCGTTCGTGGCGCTGAGCAACGGCAGCGCCACGAGGCCAAGTGAAAGCGCGAGGGTTAGTCGCAGGGACTTGTACATGGATATCTCCTTTTCCGTCGAAGTGGTGTGGCGACGGATAGATATCCGAACAACCGCTCCTTGCCTCGAGAGCTGTTTTTCACATCTCCTCGCAGCAGGCGACCTGGCTTCGCGGTCTCTAAAAGAGGCCACTTACAGTTGCGGGACAGCGTTGGAATCGCACCAACTTCGCTGCCGCGAGGCACCCGTGACCTTACCGCACGCACCAGTGCGGTAGGAGCAGAACGAGAAAGTGGCCAGGGTCGTCCTTGAGGACTGACCCTGGCCACTCGTTACAACGACACTTCTAGATGCAGATCAGTATCGACGTCGATTCATTGCGTCAACGACGTCCACCGAAGTCTGCTTTTCGAAATCAGTCCTCAGCAGGAATGACGCCTTCGGAGTACTCCTTCTCAATCTCTTTGAGCGTGGCCGTGTCACCTTGGATCTTGGGACCGGTGAACCACTTGTGTGCCGAGACGCCGTACCAGATGAAGACGGCGGCCATCACCGCGACGAAGACCGGACCAGCCCAGTTGATGTCGACGGCCGTCGTCCACGGGTAGAAGGCCGGCGCGAAGAAGAGGATCGTGATCACGATCACCCAGATGATCGCGATGACGCCGATCGGCGTGCTCCACTTTCCGAGGTTCCAAGGACCTGGGACGAAACTGCTCTTTGCACGAAGCCGCAAGAAGATGGGTATCACGTACGCGACGTAGAGGCCCACGGTGCCGATGGACACGATCGCGAAGAAGGCCACCGACGAACCCGACACCTGGTAGAGCGACGGAAGACCAAGGATGAACGCGGCGACGACCGCGAGCCACACGGCGTTCACCGGGGTTCGCGTCTGGGGGTGGAGACGGTGCCAGAGTCGGTGACCCGGGACAGCGCCATCTCGCGAGAACGCGTAGATCATTCGCGAGTTCGCGGTGACTGAGGCCAATCCACAGAAGAACATCGCAGCAGTGGCGAGTAGGACGAGGAGCTTGCCGCCGGCGCCGGTGATGGCGTCGACGAAGATCTGCCCACCGGCTGTCGTTCCGTTCAGCGCGAGCGCGTCGTACTGCTTCGATCCGCCTTGAATCGCAAAGGTCATCGCCAAGTTGAGTACGAAACCGGCGACGATGGATATGTAGATGGCGCGCACCATGGATTTCGGTCCACTGATCGCTGCCCCGTGCGTCTCTTCGGTCATGTGCGCCGACGCGTCGTAACCCGTCAGCGTGTACTGCGCCAGAAGAAGTCCGATGGAGAACGCGTAGATGCCCGCGAACGGCCCCGTCCAACCAGTCAGGTTCTCGTGGTGGAACAAGAAACTGACGCTCTGGTGATGGCTCGGGATGATCAGTAGAGCGCCGACGATGACGATGGTGCCTACGAAGTGCCACCACGCACTGATGTCGGCCAACATCGAGACCAACCGAACCCGAAAGGTGTTGAGCGCGCCGTGCGCGATAAGGATGATCGCGTAGAACACCAACGTCCAGCGAACATTCGTGTGAAAACTACTCGCGTAGAGACTGATGATGAAGCCGACGTACGTGGCGAGACCGTAGTCAATCGACGCGGTAACCGCGACCTGACCAACGAGGTTGAACCAACCACAAGCCCACGACCACGCGGCCTTGTTCTTGGTGGCGAGTCGAGCCGACCAGTAGTAGAGGCCACCGGCTGTTGGATACGCCGAACAGATCTCAGCCATGCCGAGGCCCACGCACAGTGTCAGCGCGCCCACGATGAACCAGCCGATCGTGATGACGAACGGACCGCCTGCGTCCATGCCTAAGTAGTACGTCGTGATACCGCCCGTAAGAATGGAGATGATCGAGAATGAGACGGCGAAGTTGGAAAAAGACCCCATTCCTCGCTTCAACTCTTGCGCGTAACCCATCTGATGAAGCGTCTCGGTGTCGTTCAGTCCGACCGCCGACGAAGCGCTCACTACGTCATCCATTCGTATCCTCCCAGATAAATGCTTTGAACTGCGTTTCGTGGGAGCCTAGGGTTCGACCACCTCATTAGCAAATGAAAAATCAAGAAAATCCGTCGCCAGCGCTCGATCGCGGCATCGAGTCTGAGCAAATACTCGAAGACTTGGGCAACTCATCAGATCGTCGTGAGCACGCGTGACGCGTCGACGCCGTCGCGTGCGTCGCGCGACCACCACTTTCGCTGGTGGCGCGAGCGCAGTGTTCGGCACTACCGCACAATTGGTTCGCGCCCACCGAGTCGTGGCGT